>JACDBD010000121.1 GCA_013695115.1 Actinomycetota bacterium
GCGCCGACGAGGGCGATCCGCAGCCGGTGTGGGCGCGCCGTCGCCGGGTCGGGCAGCAGCGTGCGGGCGGCCAGCAGCCGGTCGACGACCCGCCTCCAGGTATGACGTTCGGCCGCCCGCCGGCACACCCCGGCGAGCTCGGCGCGGAAAGCCGAGTCCGACAGCGCCTGTTCGACGCGGTCGGCGACGGCCCCGGTGTCATTGGGTGGGAAAGTGGCCGCCGGCCACTCGATGATCTCGGGAAGCGACGACGCGTCCGAGGTGATGGCCGTGGCACCGCAGTTCACCGCCTCGAGGACCGGCAGACCGAATCCCTCGTAGTGCGAGGGGAGCACGAACAGGGCCGCGGCGCGATAGAGAGCGCGCAGGACCTCGTCCTCCACGAAGCCGGTGAGCACGATCTCGTCGTCGCCGATGCCGCGGCGGCGCGCCAACTCCCTCCAGGCCTCTCTTCCTTCGTCGGGAAGCGTGCACGCGATGACGAGCTGATGCTCACGGCGCACGGCGCCATCCAACTCCGACCAGGCCTCGATCAGGGTCTCGGTGTTCTTGTAGGTGTCCCAGCCCGACACGCAGAGCACGAACGGTCGGTTGATCGCGGGAAGGACGGCGCGCAGCAGCGTCGCCGCATTCTCCTCGGGCCCGGGGGCGCAGAAGAAGGGCGACGCCGCTTCTCCGATGACCGCGACCTGCTCGGGCGCGACCGCCCAGCGCTCGATCACATCGCGGCGGGTGTGCTCGGACGGGCAGATCACGACGTCGGCCTCACCGGCCCATTGCCGGCGGCGGGCGTACATGCGACCCCAGTCGCTCGCGGGGTCGTGGCGGGCAACCACCTCGGGAATGAGGTCGTGGACCATCACCATCTGGGGCACGTCCGCGGTGTGGGCCGCGAGCACGCCGTGGGCGGGTCTGGCGCCCTCGAAGGGCGAGATGACGAAGGTGGCCACCGGTCCGCCGGCCCGGGCGCGACGCAGCGCCGGCCCGGTGTTCCAGGTCAGTTGAGGCGCGGCCGCGAGGTCGGGATGGATGCGGCGCGGCCACGGCAGGAGCGGGTTGAGGGCGATCGCGGCGACCGGCGCGTGCGCTGCCAGCAGCGCCCGGCTCACCTCGGTGGCGAAGCGGGGTATGCCCCGGTCACCGAAGCGCAGGCTCTGGATGGTCTGGATGTCGACGAACAGGCGGTACTCGGCCATCAGCCGCGGGGCGTGAGCCGGAGCAGCGCGACCCCGCCCGCCCCGCTCTCGGGCCTCGCGACTGCACGGCGTTCCACCACCTCCCATCGCGCAAGCGAAGGGCCGGCAGCATCGGCGACGGCCGCCGGGAGCGTGAGCGCGAGCTCGCCATCGGGCGCGAGCCATTCGTGGAGGCGATCGAGGAGCGACGTCTGGTCGGCGAGGGCATCGGCCGCGGAAAACGTCAACGTGGCGCGTCGCGTCGCCGACGAATCCGCCGCCGTCGCCATCAGCCGGCGCAGCTCCACCAGTACCTCGTCCATGCGATGACCGAAACGGTCGGCGAAACGCTCGAGGGTGAGGGCGAGCTCGGATACGACCTCCACGTCGGTGGCGACCCGATCCTGGAGCACCTGGGCGGCAGTCGTGAGCGACTCGGTCTGGTTGTCTAGATGGCCGTGGACGTCCGTGAAGCGCCGGTTGAAGAAGCGCAGGAACGGTGTCGCCGGCCCCCGGGCGACGCGCCGGGCGCGGTCGCGCAAGTTCGCCACCCTCCTAGGCCAGCATGGCCCGGACCTCGGGCAACAGGTTCGGCGCGATCACCTGGAAGAAGCCGTTGATCGTGATGTGGGTCAGGTCGGATTCGCGCACCCGGATGCCTCCCACGTACTCGTTGAACTCACCGCCGGGGGAGAGGAGCGACCACAGGTCGAACACCTGCACGTCGTCGGGGCTGTTGAAACCGGCGACCACCGTGTCGATCGTGTCGTTGAGCTGGTCGATCTTCTCCTTGCTGGGCCGGAAGGTCACGTTGACGTTGGGTGGCTGCCAGTCGGCCGGCTGCGTCGGACCGTAGGCCTCGTACCAGACGTCGAGGATGCCGGGCACCTGCGGCTCGGGGGGCGCGTAGTAGGGCGCGTTCACGACCAGCACCTTGGCGCCGTACGAGCGGAACAGGTTGATCGCCTGCGTCAAAAAGTCGGCGTATCTGGGGGGGCCTGTCGTCTCGCCCGTGCCCCATCGGATGTTGGGTGCGGGGCAGGTGTATGCCTCGCCCCCGCTGTACCCCGTCCTGCAGTTCGGGCCGGCGGGGAAGGGGTCCCAGCGGTCGACGATCTCCCATCCGCCGGTGCTCAGGACCAC
>JACDBD010000153.1 GCA_013695115.1 Actinomycetota bacterium
GGTGGCTGGAGAAAAAGTGCTGACGCGTGTGAGCGAGCACAACATGTCGCGGTGCCTGATCGCTGCGGTGTACTCCATGTTGTGTCTCCGATCTCGGCTACCGACTTTCTCGGCAGCCACCTAGGCGTGAGCGCGGCGGCTGGCTACCCCCGCAGGACGTGCCCGGGACGGGCGCCGGTCCATTCGCCCTGCTCGAGGAGCGTCTCGCCATTCACGACCGTGCCGACATGCCGAACGGCGATACGGCGCCGCGGCATCGGCAGGAACGAGCAGCGAAGCCTGACGCGTCAACTCACGTCCGAGGCCGCGGTTGTCGGGTTACGACTGAAACATGCGCGCCAGGGCACCCAAGCGGTGGACGACATCCGGATCGGTGCCGACCAGAGCGTCCTCGACTGTGCCGCGGCCGGAGAGTGCGTCGATGATGGTTGCCATGTCGACGTCGGTGTCGGCGCCCGGCGTCACCGGCGTGGCGATGACCGGCCGCTCGCCGGTGGTGAGGCGCACGCCGGCGATGACCGCGTCAGTGGCCTCGTTGATCAGGGTGCCGACGACGACAAGCGAATAGGCGAGGACGGGCACCGCCTCCTCGGCGACGACGGGAATGGCCACGCCGAGCGGCAGCAACGCGTCGCGCTCGTGGACCCACGAGTCGTACAGGACGTGGAGAGCGCTCAGCCACCAGGGCACGAAGCCGAGGGGCGAGATCGACGTCAACCCCCATCTCTCCGCACCGCTGCTGC
Organism: Actinomycetota bacterium; assembly: GCA_013695115.1. Taxonomy (GTDB): domain Bacteria; phylum Actinomycetota; class Acidimicrobiia; order IMCC26256; family JACDBD01; genus JBPCMN01. The sequence continues at coordinate 744 of JACDBD010000153.1, forward strand.
CGACATCGGTGGCCATTGTCTCGGCCGAGGCGACGTAGCGATCGCGCACTTCAACGTCGGGCGTGAAGCGCCCCGCCGCGACGAACTCCATCGGCGTCGTGCGAGGGTCGAAGCTGCTGAACGGTAGCGTCTCACCCGCCCAGATGGCCCGCATCCACCCGTCGACGTCGCAGCCGTGGCGGAGGACATCGGCCACGCTCCACTCGCTACAGCGCGACTGCACCGCGAGCGCGGCCTCGTCCAGCGACCGTACCTCAGCGGCGAACCGCTGCCGGTGGCGTGCGTACGCGGCGAGCGTGGCGGTGGGATCGAGGTCGACGTGGATCTGGTCGCCTTGCGGGACGTCGCCGCCGGTCATGCCTCCCGACCATACCTGTCGCGAGACGCGGGCAAGCGCGGAGTGTGGAAACACGGGAGCTGGCCGCAAGGTGTCACGGCGACGTCGTCAAGCACACCGCTCAGCCTGCCGCGTTCGGTTGAGCGTGGTCTCGGCTCCACCCGTCATTTGGCACCGACGGTCGACGACCTCGTCGGGCCCCGCCGCCAACGATGTAGCGTGCGCGGGCCGTGAACGTGCTGCGCACCCCCGACGACCGCTTCGTTGGCCTCGAGGCGTGGCCGTACCAGCCGAGGTATGTCGACGTCGGGGACGGGCTGCGGATGCACTACGTCGATGAGGGCCCGCGGTCGGCAGCGCCCGTCCTTCTGGCCCACGGCGAGCCGACGTGGGGGTACCTGTACCGCAAGATGATCCCGGGCTTGGCCGCGGCCGGCCGGCGGGTCGTCGTGCCCGACCTGATCGGGTTCGGGCGCTCCGACAAGCCCGCCGAGCGCGATGACTACACGTACGTGCGTCATGTCGAGTGGACCGGGGCCCTGCTCGAGGCGCTCGAGCTGCGTGACGTCGTGCTCTTCGGCCAGGACTGGGGCGGGCTCATCTTCCTCGTCCATGTCGGCCGCGAGCCAGAGCGCTTCGCGGGGGTGGTGGCGGCCAACACGGCTCTGCCCCAGCCCGACGTCCGGGTCGACGACGTTCCGCCCGAGGCGGTCGCGCCGTTCCTGTCGTGGCTCCAGTGGTCGCAGGAGCGCGACGAGTTGCGGCCGTCGGAGGTCGTCGGCGGCGACTCGCCGCTCAACCAGACCCAGCACGAGCTGAGTGACCGCGAGCGCGCCGCGTACGACGCGCCGTTCCCTGACGAGTCTTACTGCGCGGGGGCGCGGCAGTTTCCCCTCATCGTGCCGTTGGGCGACGTGGACCCGCCGGCGTCGATGTTGCGCGCGGCCTGGGCCGGCCTCGAGGGGTACGACCGTCCGTTCGTGACCGCGTTCGCGGATCAAGAGGACGTCACCCGGTTCTTCGAGCCGCTGTTCCAAGAGCGCGTCCCCGGCGCGCAGGGCCGCGTGCACCCGACGATCCCGAACGCGGGCCACTTCCTCCAGGAACACGCCCCCGACCGGCTCGTCGAGATCACCCTCGGTCTCCAGGACACGTAGGGCGGACCCGTCCCCCATCCCGACCCCGATGCCCTCGAGCTGCTCGGAGCCGGCGATCTGTGCGCGCCGCGCATGGACGTGCCCCAAGGCAGCGCTACCCGCGGAGGACCCGGCCGGGGCGGGCGCCGGTCCACGCACCGTCCTCGAGTAGCACCTCGCCGTTCACGATCGTGGCGACATAGCCGGCGGCGTCGACCACGTAGCGGCCCGAGCCGGCCGGGAAGTCCTCCACGTAGCGGGGCGTGTCGGGGGTCGCCAACCGGTCGAGGTCGAGGAGCAGGAGATCGGCCGCCTGGCCGGGACGCAGCTCGCCTCGGTCGGTGATCCCGGGCATGCGCGCCGGCACCGACGTGAGCCGGGCCACCGCCTCCTCCAGCGTCAGCACGTCCGGTACCCACTCGGCCAGCAGCCGGGTGGTGAAGTCGGCGCCGCAGAAGGAGAGGAGGTGGGCGCCGCCGTCGGAGCTCCCGGCCATCACGATCGGATCGCGCACGAGCTCCTCGGTGGCGGCCTGGCGGTCGCGCGACGGGGGTGCGGCCAGCACGAACTGGGTCTGGAGGTCCTCGGCCAGCGAGAGGTCGAGGAAGGCGTCGAGTGGATCGGCATCCCACTCCGTAGCGATCTCCGCGACTGACTTGTCGAGGTACTGCTCGTGCTCGGGTCGGGTGACGGTCTCGACCTTGAGCACCTCCCAGATGAAGACGAACGACCGCCCGGTCGGGTCGGCGAGCTCCTTGCGCATCTGGTCGCGGACCGCGGGGTCGCGCAGCCGCTCCTCGCGTCGCGGCGGCGGGAGGGTCAGGTGGTCGCGGAAGCTGGGCATCTCGTCGAAGAGGAACGTGTTGGCCAGCTGGAAGTGGGCGCCCTGGCGGTTGGCGGCGAACATGGGGTGAACGGCCAGGCCCTGCCCGTGCGCCTCGCGCGCGAACTCGAGGCTGCGCTTCCAACCCTCCGGTGCATGGGACAGCTTGGTGAGCGTGTTGAGGTTGACCGGTCGCCCCGACACGCGCGCCATATCGAGGATCAGCGCCCGGTCGTCGTCGGAATAGCCGTCGAGGAACGTCCGGGGGATGAACTCGATGGTCCCGTGACCGACCTCGCGCAGGACGGAGGTGAGCGCGACGATCTCCTCGGGGGCGGCGTGGTTCGAGGGCACGCCCCGGCCGTCGTGGGCCACGTGCAGCTCCAGCTGCGACGACGTGAACCCGACCGCGCCTTCGTCGAACGCCTGCCGCACCAGCGTGCGCATCGCCGCGATCTCGTCGTCGGTGGCGGTGCGCTCGGAGGCGTCGTCGCCCATCACGAAGCGCCGCACCGCGCAGTGCCCCACGTTGGCACCGACGTTGACGCCGACGTTGCCGTCGAGGCCGGCGAGGAAGTCGGCGAACGACCCACCCGCGAAGGTGACACCGGCGGCGAGCGCGTCGGCCGACATGCCCTCGACCCGGCTCAGCATCAGCATGAGCCACTCGAGGTCGTCGGGCGTGCTCGGCGCGAGCGTGAAGCCGCAGTTGCCGGTGAGGAGCGTGGTCACCCCGTGCCACGACGCCGGCGACGCGGTGGGGTCCCAGTGGAGCTGGGCGTCGTAGTGGGTGTGGATGTCGACGAACCCGGGGGTGACAGTGAGTCCATCGGCGTGGATGACGCGGTGGGCGGTGGCTCCGACGAGGCCGACTTCGACGATCCGCCCGTCACGTACCGCGACGTCGGCCGTGCGGGCAGGGGCTCCGGTGCCGTCGACGACCCGGGCGCCGCGCACCAAGAGGTCAACGGTCATCTCGGGGCGGGCATCCCGTACATCTCGAGCGCGTTGCGCCCGAACAACCCCGCCCGGGCCTCGGGCTCGAGGGTGGCGTTGGCCTCCCGCAGCTCGTCGACGACTCCCGGGTACTTGGCGTCGCTGTGGGGGAAGTCGGACGCCCACACGAACCGATCCGTGCCGCACAACGGTCCGAGCGCGCCGACCGTCCGCTCGCCGGGGTCGAAGCTGATCCAGCATTGACGGCGGAAGTAGTCGGAGGGCTCGAGCGACAGCGGCGGGGTCGCCCACCCGTAGCTCTCGTGGAACTCGTCGAGGCGGTCCATCCAGTGCGCGAGCCACCCACCGCCGCACTCGAGCACGATCACCTTCAACCCCGGGTGCCGCTCGAGCACGCCCCCGTACACGAGGTTCGAGAGCGTCATCTGCTGGTCGAACTGGAGGATGAGCGCGTGGTGCGTGCCCGGGGCCATGAGCGCGCCGAGGGCGCGGGACGCGCCGGGCATGTCGGCCAGTCCGGCGGGGTGGAACGCGAGCGGGAGACCGGTCTCCTCGAGCGCGTCGTACAGCGGGGTGTAGCTCTTGTGGTGCAGCGGGCGGTCGTTGTAGGCGTTGGGGCGGGCGAACCCGGCCTTGAGTCCCAGGTCGGTGATGCGGCGCGCCTCCTCGGCCGCGGCGACGGGGTCCTGGAGGGGCAGCGCGCCGACCCCGGCGAGCCGCGCCGGCGCGGCGGCGGCGAAGCCGGCTATCCAGTCGTTGTAGACGCGGCAGCTGGCCACCGCGAGCTCGGGGTCCTGGAACGCGCCCAGCTTCAGGCCGAGGCCGGGATAGAGGACGGCGACGTCGATGCCCTCGGCGTCGAGCACCTTCACCCGCTCGTGGGGATCGAAGCCGGCGGGGTTGAGGTCCTCGTAGTGGCGGCCCTTGCCGAACTCGTCGAACGACTCCCCGGCGTTGCCGAGACCGACGAGACCGCGGTCGGTCGCCATCCCGTTCTCGACCGAGCACTCGTCGTAGCCGGTGTCGGCGTTCCAGCGGAGCCGGATGCCGCGGTCCGCCAGGTCCGACGGCAGGTTGCGCTCCCACAGGTCGGCGGGCTCGCACACGTGCCCGTCGGCGTCGACGATGAGGTCGTGCATGCCTCCAGGGTCGGGGAGCCCGGCCCGGCCGTCAACGGCGGGGCACTTATCGGACGCCAGCCGTCTGGGCTCCCTCGCTCGGCGCCGGGCCATCCTGGAACGGGCTGGCCGGCGCCGCCCTTCGGGCCGCTCGTCCGCACGAATCGATACGGTTCTCAGGGGAGGTTCCCAATGGCGAAGAAATCCGCCCATACCCTGCGCGCCTACCGGTCCGACTGGGCCGACTTCGCCCAGTGGTGCGTCGCCCGGGGGGAGCCCGCCCTCCCGGCGTCGGTGGAGTCGGTGGTGGACTACGTCGCCGAGCTGTCCGCCACCCGGAAGGCGTCCACGGTCGAGCGTCGGCTGGCCGCGATCGGCGAGGCGCACCGAGAAGTGGGGTTGGCCTCGCCGACCGACGACGACCGCATCCGCATCGACGTGACCCGCATGCGCTGGCACCAGCGCAAGTCGACTGACCGGACCGTCCCCCTGGCGGTCCGGGAGCTGAGGGTCATGCTCGGCGCCCTGCCGGACGATCTCGTCGGCGGGCGCGACCGGGCGCTGCTGCTGGTGGGCTACGGCGCCGGGCTGCGCCCGTCCGAGCTGGTGGGGATGGACGTCTCCGACCTCAGCGTGGTCGACGACGGGCTGGCGGTCTCGCTGATGCGCGGAAGGGTGGTGATCCCCTACGGCTCGTCGCGCCCGCTGTGCGCGGTGACGGCCTGGCAGGAATGGATGGTCACTGCCGGGCTCACGAGCGGCCCCGCCTTCCGTGCGGTCGACCGCCACGGTCGTCTCGGTGTCAACCGGCTGGGGGAGAAGTCGGTCACCCGCATCGTCCGCCGCGCCGCCGAACGCGCCGGGCTCGACGAGCAGCGCTACTCGGCGTTGTCGTTGCGGCTCGGGATGGTGACGGCGGCGACCGAGGTCGGCGCGCCCGATCGCGGGATCATGGCCCAGACCGGGCACCGCAGCCGGCCGCTCGTCCGCCGCTACATGCGCGAGGCCCGCGAGCCTCCCGACTAGTTCGGCCCGCTCAGCCGACCGGCTCGCGGAGGAACGCCCGGTCGACGAACGCGTGCAGCTCCTCGAGCGGGAACGCGCCCGTCACCGGTGAGTTGCCGCGCTCGTCCATCCGCAGGATCCAGTGGGCGAGGTACGCCTGCATGATCCCGGAGAACAGCTCTCCCATCGTCTCGGGATCGGCGGCGCGGAACTCGCCGCTGGCGACGCCCTCGGCGAAGATCTTGGCCTCCAGCGCGATGGCCTTGCGGTAGCGCTCGAAGCTCGCCTCGTCGATCCGGGCGCTGAAGTTGAGCCACGAGAAGCCGATCGTGCGCTGGAGGAGCAGGTAGAAGCGGTGGTGCTCGCGGAAGTAGGCGAACTGGCCGTCGACGAGCGCGTGCAGCTTCTCGGTCGCCGAGCCGCCCTGCGCGACCGCCCGCTCGATGACCTCGACGATCGCCGATCCCCGCCGTTCCATCACCTTGGTGAACAGGTCGTCCTTGCCGTCGAAGAACCCGTAGAGCGCGCCGACGGAGAACTCCGCCCGCTGGGCGATCTCCTTGAGCGTGGCCTCGTGGAACCCCTGGCGCGCGAACACGTGCTCGGCGGCGTCGAGGATGTGCTCGCGGCTGAGCGAGTCGTGCTGGCGGCGGCGTTGGGCCCGCAGACCGGCGGCGTCGCGGACCGGGCTCACGACGGTCGTTCGATGATCCGGGCCGCGCCCTCGCCGGTCGGCGCCTCCGGCTGGACCTCGATCGTGTCGAGGTGCACGCCCTCGGCCGCGGTC
>JACDBD010000154.1 GCA_013695115.1 Actinomycetota bacterium
GGTGGCTGGAGAAAAAGTGCTGACGCGTGTGAGCGAGCACAACATGTCGCGGTGCCTGATCGCTGCGGTGTACTCCATGTTGTGTCTCCGATCTCGGCTACCGACTTTCTCGGCAGCCACCTAGGCGGTGCGGAGCCGTCAGCCCGAACGGCCCGATTGCTCCCATTGCTCTCCCGAAAGTTGACCAATCTGGTCGGGTTTTGGCTAGGCTGGTGGACATGCGCAGAGCCCCCCTCGTCTGCGCCCTGGCGCTCGGCCTCGGTCTGGTCGCCGTCCCGTTCATCTTCGGCATGTTCGACCGGGCACCCAGGGGTGCGGTCATGCTCGACGAGTTCCGGCCGTTCATGACCGACGAGACCATCACGACCTTTGACGGCTACCTCGCCGAGATGGACGCCGCCGAAGCGGAGGCGCAGGGAGATCTGCGGGCCTTCCTCGCCGAGAGCGGAGTCGTCCCCGACGCCGGGTTCGACCAGGAGTTCCCGCTCGTCGCGAGCTTCAGCGAGGAGTGGCCGGCCATCGACGAGGACATGTCCGGCCTGCTCGCTGACATCGGCGACAACGTCGAGAACTACGAGGCGGTGGACGCCCTGCCGCCGTTCACGCTGTTCCCGTGGTTCTTCGTCGCCCCGGGCCTCCTGATCGCCGGAGTCGCCGGGTTCGCGCTCGTCCGCCGCTCTACCGGCAGCGCCGCCCGGTGGGCGCTCGTCGGTCTCGGCGTCGGGCTGATCGCGGCGCCGGCGGTGTTCCAGATGTTCACGCGCGCACCGAAGGGTGGCGAGATGATCGACAGGTTCCGCCCGATCATGGAACGCGACCGGGTGCAGCGCATCCAGGGCTACTTCGTCACCATCGGCGCGGCCGAAGGGACCCTGCGGGCCCAAGCGCTGCCGCTCGCGCAGGAGCAGGGCGGTCTCAGCGAGGCGGACCTCGATGAGCGCTTCCCCGCCATCCGGGAGCTCAACCGCGACTGGCAGACGATCGTCGCCGACGACACCGGCTTCGCCGCCATGATCGGCGCGATGAGCGACAACGTCGACAACTACGAAGCCGTCGACGCGCTCCCGCCGTTCTCCCTCTTCCCCTGGTTCTTCGTGATCCCCGGGGTGCTCGTGGCGGGCGTTGGCCTGATCTCGAGACGACCGACTCCCGCATTGGCGACAGTGCCCGCTACCCCGGCTCGAACACTCGAACCCTCCATCCCCCAAAGGAGCACACGATGACCAACCGACGGGCTCGACTCCGAGTTCTCGCCGGAGCCCTGGCGGCGTCCCTCGCCCTCGTTGCCACCGCCCTCGCGGGCGCCTCCGGCGCCGAGGCCGGGGGCGGCAAGAGCAAGAAGCTCGTGGGCACGTTCGAACTCGACGCCGGGACCTGCGACGCCGCCGGCGTTGCGACCGGGTCGTACTTCAAGATGATCCAGCCCGGCGGCACGATCGAGGCGGGCCCGGTCCTCCCCAACGTCGATTCGACGTGCTCGAACAAGGACGTCACGCTCCTCGAGCCCGGCACCGACGGCGGCCTCAGGACCGGGAAGTACCAGCCCCAGCCCGACCCGGCGTTCGACGCCACCGGTAACGGCCTCGCCGACCGGATCCACACCCCGACGGGCTTCTTCGGCATCGACTTCGCGTCGTCGACGAACAAGACCGACCCCCAGACCGGTGAACAGGTCCCCGCCATCACCATCAAGGTCAAGGGCGCGAAGTTGAGCGGCAACACGAGCGCCTACTCGGTGGCCTACGGGAACCAGCAGTTCAACCAGGGCGCGCCCAAGCCCGACGAGTCGCTCCCGGGGCTCACCCGGAAGCTGACCGGCACGTACGCCGCGTCGACCCGCGAGTTCGAGCTCGAGTGGGTCAGCCAGATCGTCGGCGGCCCGTTCAACGACTTCACGGGAATCTGGCACCTCGAAGGTACGTTCAAGCCGTCGAAGGGGTGACTCAGATGACCGACGTGGCAATCGAACGGAAGCCGCTCTTCAGCTTCCCCAACCCGGTCAACGAGATCTCGGCCCGGCTGGTCGCCGGGTTCGTGGTCGTGATCGCGTTGATCGCGCTGGTCTTCGACCAGCTGTGGCTGCTGCTCCCGCTCGCCTACGGGTTCGTCGCCCGGGTCCTGACCGGCCCGACCCTGAGCCCGCTGGGCCAGCTGGTCACGAGGGTGATCACGCCGAGCCTGGGGGTCGCGCCCAGGTACGTGGCCGGCCCGCCGAAGCGGTTCGCGCAGGGCATCGGCGCGGCCCTGACGGTGACGGGAGCGGTGCTCTACTTCGGCTTCGGCCTCGAGGGTGCGGCCCAGGCGCTCCTCGGGATGCTCGTGGTCGCGGCCACGCTGGAGTCGGTGTTCGCGCTGTGCCTCGGCTGTCAGATCTTCGGGCTGCTGATGCGCTGGCACGTGATCCCCGACGAGGTGTGCGAGCGCTGCAACAACATCTGGGTCGACCAGCACGCGCCGGCGTAAGGCGCGGCGGGCGGAGTCAGTCGTCCGTGAGCGTGATCGCGTCCTCGGGGCAGTTGTCGGCGCCGGCACGGGCGGCGGCCTCCTGCTCGGGTGTCAACTCGGCGTCGATCACCATGCAGTGACCGTGGTCGTCGGACTCGAACACGTCGGGCGCGAGCGCGTAGCAGCGGCCGTGGCCTTGACACGTGGCTGCGTCGACCCGCACCTTCACGATCAGCCGCTCCCGAAGACCAGCGGCAGCGTGTCGGTCTGGCGGATGCCGGGCGAGAAGTGGAACTCAGCGCCGTCGGGAATCCGGTAGTCGGGGATCCGGCGGTGCCACTCCTCGAGCGCCACCCGCACCTCGAGCCGGGCGAGGTGCGAGCCGAGGCAGCGGTGGGGCCCGGCACCGAACGCCAGGTGACGGTTGCGGCCGCGGTCGAAGTCGACGGTCTCGGGCTCTCTGAACTCCTCCGCGTCGATGTTGCCGGCGCCGAGCACCAGAGTCACGTTGTCGCCGGCGCGCAGCTCGACGTCGCCCAGCGTGACGTCCTGTTTGACCGTCCGCGCCGTCACCATGACCGGCGTCTCGAACCGCATGAGCTCCTCCACGACCACGGGTGAGAGCGTCGGGTCCTCGACCAGGCGGCGGCGTTCGTCGGGGTGCCGGGCGAGGAAATGGATCATGCAGTCGAGGGTCGCGGTCACGGTGTCGAGGCCGGCGATGATCAACAGGTAGCAGATGTCGAGCAGCTCCTCGCGGGTCAGGCTGTGGCCTTCGATCTCGGCGTCGAGGAGCCGGCTCAGTAGGCCGTGGTCGCGTTGAGCGGTCCGGTCGTCGAGGGCGCGTTCGAAGTAAGCGTAGATCTCCTTACCGGTAGCGGCCCGGATCTCGGCGGCGGCGTCGAAGTCACCGGGTTCGACGTCGGGGCGAATGATGTTGTCGCGCCACTGGAGGAACACCGGGAGGTCGCTCAGCGGCAGCGCGGTGAGCCGTAGGAAGAAGGTGGACGGCAGCGGGGTGGCGAAGTCCTCGTGGAAGTCGCATTCCCCCCGGTCGAGGAACTGGTCGATGACCTGATTGACGAGCACCCGGAAGTCGGGCTCGAGCGCCGCCATCTTCTTCGGTGAGAACTCCGGATCGAGGAGGCGGCGGTACTTGGCGTGCTCGGGCGGGTCGATCTGGAGTGGGATGAGGGGACGGTCGTTGCCGATCGCGACCGCGTCCTCCGACGAGATGAACTCGGGGTGCTTGAGCGCCCAGTTCAGGTCTTCGAACCGCGAGATGAGCACCGAGGCACCCGCCGCGCCCGATATCGAGCCGTTGTCGGACCGCGCCACCGGGCATTGCTCGAGCAGGTGCCGATAGGGCTTGTGGGGTTCGTCGGCCGCATCCGGTGAGAACAGCACCATCGCCGGGTCGGTGTCGGGTTGGACGTCCATCACAGTCCCTCCTGCAGGGTGGAGCGCTCGTTCGCGGTCGACGCCAGGCCTAACCAACAGAACCGCCACAGATAGGCGGCCTGGTCGGACGGGTCACGGCGGCCGAGGGTGACCTCGTGCACGCCCGCGAGCAGCAGGCCGAAGATGGTCTCGGCGTCGCGGCCGGGATCGGGTGCCGCCGCCCGGCGGGCCGCGGCTGCGGTGGCGAGCTCGCT
>JACDBD010000170.1 GCA_013695115.1 Actinomycetota bacterium
TCAGTGCGGTGAACCCCGCAAGGTCGATGAAGGCGAATGTCTGCCCACTCATGGCACTTGCTCAGACCTTGAGCAGCCGCTCGACCGCCTGGACGGCCTCGGTGACCTTGGCGTCGCCCTCGATGCGGCTCGACTCGGCTGCCTCGCGGACGCAGTGGCGCAGGTGCTCGTCGAGCAGGCCGAGCCCGACGCCCTGGAGGGCCTTGGTCACCGACACGATCTGGGTGAGGACGTCGACGCAGTACTCGTCCTCGTCGATCATCCGCTGGAGCCCCCGCACCTGGCCCTCGATGCGCCGGAGCCGGTTGCGGTAGTCGTCCTTCTGCATGGCGTACCCGCGCACGCGCCCTTCCTTCCCCTCGGTTGCCTGATGGGGTAGAGGGGTATAGTATACGGATCTCCTCCTGGAGGTCAACCGATGAGCCGTGAAGCCACCACCCTCGAGCGGGTCGACCTGTCCGTGCAGGGCATGACGTGCGCGTCGTGCGCAGCCCGGATCGAGAAGGGTCTCGCCACACTGCCCGGCGTGGCCGAGGCAAACGTGAACTTCGGTACCCACCGCGCCACCGTCGCGTACGACCGCGCCGCCACCGGCCCCGACGCGCTGACCGAGAAGATCGAGAGCCTGGGCTACACGGTGCCCGGCGCGCCCGGGGAGGGGGACGACGCCGATCCCGAGGCCGCCGAGCTGCGGAGCCTGCGCCCGCGCCTGGTGGTGGCGGCGCTCCTCGGCATCCCCACGCTCCTCATCTCGATGGTCCCCGCGCTCGACTTCGACAACTGGCAGTGGGTCGCGTTCGTGCTCGCCACGCCGGTGATCCTGTGGGCCGGCTACCCGTTCCACCGCGCGACGGTCGTCAATCTCCGTCACCGCACCACCACGATGGACACGCTGATCTCGCTGGGCACGCTGGCGGCGTACGCGTGGTCGGTGGTGGCGCTGCTGTTCCTCGGCGCCGCCGACGAAGAGACGATGGGGATCCGCCTCTTCGGGGGCTCCGGCGACGCCCACGTGTACTTCGAGACCGCCTCGATCATCATCCTGCTGCTCCTGCTCGGGCGCTACTTCGAGGCCCGGGCCCGCCGACGCTCCAGCCATGCGCTGCGTTCGCTCCTCGAGATGGGCGCGAAGACGGCGCGCCTCGAGAACGGCGACGAGATCCCCGTCGCCAGCCTCCAGGTCGGCGACCGCTTCGTCGTCCGGCCGGGCGAGAAGATCGCCACCGACGGCCGCGTCGTCGACGGCGCGTCAGCGGTCGACATGTCGATGCTGACGGGTGAGCCGGTTCCGGTCGAGGTGACGGCGGATGCCGAGGTCTTCGGCGGGACCGTCAACACCTCGGGCCGCCTCGTCGTCGAGGCGACGAAGGTCGGAAGCGAGACCGCGCTGGCGCAGATCGCCCGACTGGTGGAGCAGGCCCAGGGCTCGAAGGCGCCGGTGCAGCGTCTCGCTGACCGGATCTCCGCGGTGTTCGTGCCGGTCGTGCTGGTGGTGGCGGTCGTCACCCTGGTGGCGTGGCTGCTGCTCGGCTACCCCGCGGGCGACGCGTTCACGGCCACCGTCGCGGTGCTGATCATCGCCTGCCCGTGCGCGCTGGGGCTCGCCACCCCCACCGCGATCATGGTGGGGACCGGCCGCGGCGCCCAGCTTGGCATCGTGATCAAGGGCGGCGAAGTGCTCGAGGCGACCCGTACGGTCGACGCCGCCGTCCTCGACAAGACCGGCACCATCACCGAGGGCAAGATGCGCCTCGTCGACGTGCTGGTCACGCCGGACGCCAACGAGGGCGAGATCCTCGTGCGGGCAGGCTCGGCCGAGGATGCCTCGGAGCATCCGATCGCCCGTGCCATCGCCGCCGGTGCGCGCGAGCGGGGCCAGGAGCTGCTGCCAGTGGCCGACTTCGTGAACGAAGCTGGCGTGGGCGTGCGCGCCCGGGTCGACGGTGTCGCGATCACGGTCGGTCGGCGTGACCTCGTGGGCTCGGTGCCACCCGACCTCGAGCGGCGAGCGGCCGCGGCGGAGGCGGAGGGCGAGACGGTCGTGTTCGCGGGCTGGGACGGTCAGGCGCGCGGCGCGCTCGTCGTGGCCGACACCGTGAAGCCGACTTCGCACGAGGCCGTGGCCGCGCTGCACCGCCTCGGGCTCGAGACCGTGATGGTGACCGGCGACCAGGAGGCGACCGCGCAGCGGGTCGCAGCCGACGTCGGCATCGACGAGGTCGTCGCCGGCGTGCTCCCGGAGAAGAAGGTCGATGTGGTCCGCGACCTCCAGGCACGGGGCCGTCGCGTCGCAGTGGTGGGCGACGGCGTCAACGACGCCCCCGCGCTCGCGCAGGCCGACCTCGGCATCGCCATCGGGACCGGCACCGACGTCGCCATCGAGGCCAGCGACCTCACGCTCGTGTCCGGCGACCTGCGCGCCGCCGCCGACGCGGTCGCGCTGTCACGGCGGACCTTGTCGACCATCAAAGGCAACCTGTTCTGGGCCTTCGCCTACAACGTCCCCGCCGTCCCACTGGCCGCCGCCGGGTTCCTCAACCCGATGATCGCCGGTGCCGCCATGGCCTTCTCCAGCGTGTTCGTCGTGTCGAACAGCCTGCGGCTGCGACGATT
>JACDBD010000173.1 GCA_013695115.1 Actinomycetota bacterium
CAGGGCGTGACCGGTCCACCGCCCACGACGATGAAGCCGACGCTCTCGAGGTCGTAGGTCTCGAAGTCGGGCTGACGCAGCATGAGCGCGAGCTGGGTGGGTACCCCCGCCACCATGGTCATCCGCTGTTCGGCCAGCAGCCGGAGCGCGTCGCCGGCGCGCCACTTCTCCATGATGAACGTGATGCCGCCCCGGCGCAGGTTGCCCGCCAGCTTCGTCATGAAGCCGAGGTGCGCGAAGGGCGTTCCGGTGAGCCCGCGCCCGCCACCACCCCAGGCGTCGCCGACGTCGGTGGCGGTGATGAACGTGAGCTGGCGGTTGCGGTAGAGCGCACCCTTGGGGAGCCCGGTGGTCCCGGAGGTGAACACGATCGCCACCGGGCGATCGGGGTCGTCGGGGAGCACCGCGGGGATCTCATCGGCCACGCGCAATGGGACGAGCACGTCCGCGAGCGAGCCGGCTGCGGGTGCCTCGATCACCTCGGCAGCGCCGGGAGCCTCGTTCCCGAGGCCGGGCGCGGCCACGACGAGGCGGGGAGCGGCGATGTCGAGGACCGCGGTGCGCTCGCGCGAGGCGAGGCGATCGTTCACGCCCGCGGTGATCGCCCCGACCTTGGCCGCGCCCAGGTACGCCAGCAGGTACTCGGGACCGGGTGGCAGCGCCAGCGCCACGACGTCGCCGGTGCCGATGCCCCGATGAGCGAGGCCCGCCGCAACCTCGTCCGAGACGCGGTCGAGATCGGCATAGGTCAGCGCCCAGCCGGCCGCAGTGACGTAGGCGGTAGCATCCGCGAACCGTCGAGCCGCCGCGCGCGTGATCTCCGGGAGCATCGTGGCGAGAGCGTACAAGTCGTCATCCGCGGGCACGCCCGCCCAGCAACGCGAGCTGCGGGCGCAGGGGCGGCGCACGATGCGCAAGCTCTTCGACGCCGGCATGCGGGTCTTCGCCGAACGGGGCTACCACGCCGCCCGGGTCGACGACATCGTGCGGGCGGCCCGCACCTCGCACGGGACCTTCTACCTGTACTTCGCCAACAAGGAGGACCTCCTCCGGGCACTGGCGGTCGAGTGCGCCGAAGACCTGACCAAGCTCGCCGACGGGATCGGCCCGATCGGGCCCGACGACGACGGCTACGAGGAGCTGCGCCGCTTTCTCTCCGGTTTCGTCACGACCTACCGGCGCTACGGGCCGGTGATCCGGGCGTGGATGGAGGACCAGGTCGCCGACCGCGAGATCGACCGGCTCGGGGTCAAGGCGTTCACCGCCATCGGCGCCCGTCTGGGGGAGCGCATGCGTGAAGCGGGCGTCGACATCGCCGAGGACGAGCGGGCGGCGGTGGGCGCGCTGATGGCGATGCTCGAGCGGGTGAACTACGCGCTGGCGTCGAAGCGGATGGTGGTCGACGAGGACGTCATGCTCGACACCCTCGCCCGCATCATCCACCGCGGGTTCTTCGGCGCGCCGGCCGGCCCGGCGCCCTGACCGCCGCGTGACCGCGTTCGTCACGGCGGGGGCCGGGTTCCTGCTGGCGGTCCTGTGGTTCGATCTGATGTTCGACGTCCAGGTGCTCCGCTACCGCCAGGGCGATCTGCCGGAGGAGGTGCTGGCGTCGATTGCCGCGTACTACCGCCGCGTGACGACAGCGGCCCGGCCGATGAACCGCCTGATCAGCACGGTGATGCTGGGGACGATCATCTCGGCGGTGATCCAGCTGGTGCGGGACGAGTCACCGGAGTGGGTGGCGTGGACGTCGCTCGCGCTCGTCGGCGCCGCGGTCGGCCTGGCGGTCGTGCACACGTTCCGAGCCGCGGTGCGACTGGGACGGCGAGCTGACCCGATCGAGGCGCAGAGCGCACTGGCCCGCTCGATCCTGCGGGACCACCTGTTCTGCCTGGCCGCGATCGTGTCGCTGCTCACGATCCAGCTCGGTTTCGGCCGATGAGGGCATCGGCCGCGAGCTCCGCGTGACCGAGGTGCTGGAACAGCTCTGTGATGAGGTGGAGCACGAGTGATCCGTCGGACTCGTCGCCGCCGAGGAGGAAGAGGCGCCCCGCCCGGTTTGTGTCCGGCGCCGCCCCGCCCATGATTCGATCGAGGTCCTCACCCAAGCGAGCGATCGTGGTCTCCACCAGGGCATGGAGCTCGGCCACGGTGGCGGTCGCCGAGAACTCCGACTCCCGGTCGCGTTCGTTCGGGCGACCCAGCCCGACGTGGCCGAGCCAGAACTCGGTCACTCCGCAGCAATGGATGATGAGCGCGGCGACCGCGTTCGTCTCGGGCCCGAGCGGCCGCTCGTTCACCCGCGCGTCGCCGAGCCGGTCGGCGACTTCCAGCATCTGGGTGAGCGAGTGGCGAAGGTAGCGCTCGGCCGTCGTCCGCTCGAGGTCCACGCCTACTCCACGCCCAGGATGGCGGTGGCGGCGGAGGAGAACCAACCGCCAGTGCCGTTGACGCAGGCGAGGCGGGCGTCAGGGACCTGACGGTCGCCGGCCTCACCGCGAAGCTGCCGGACCGCCTCGACCAGTAGGAAGATGCCCCGCATCCCGGGGTGGCAGGCCGACAGCCCGCCGCCGTCGGTGTTGGTCGGCAGCGAGCCGCCGACCCGCAGGCTGCCGTCCTCGACGAACGGTCCGCCGGCACCCTTCTTGCAGAAGCCGAGGGCCTCGAGGCTCAGCAGCACCATAGGGGTGAACGCGTCGTAGATCTGGCAGACATCGATGTCCTCGGGGGTGACGCCGGCGCGCTCGAACGCCAGTGCGCCGGAGCGAGCCGCCGGCGACTCGGTGAAGTCTTCCCACTCGCTCATCGTCGTGTGCGAGATCGCCTCGCCCGTCCCCAGCACCCAGACTGGTTGACGGGCGAGGTCGCGCGCCCGGTCCTCCGACGTCAGTACGACCGCGCCGCCGCCGTCGGACCGGATGCAGCAGTGCAGCTTGGTGAGCGGGTCGGCGATCACCGGTGACTCGAGCACGTCGGCGGTCGTGATCGGATCGCGGTAGTACGCCTCGGGATTGAGCGACGCGTTGTAGCGGGCCGACACCGCGATCTCGGCTAGCTGCTCGATCTTGGTGCCGAACTCGTGCATGTGCCGGCGCGCGCTCATGGCGTACTTGGCGATGAGCGTGTGCCCGAAGGGGGCGTCGAACTGGACCGGGCCCCGGTTCCCGAACGACAGGTTGGACGTGGCGCGGCGCCGGACCTTGAGATCGGCGCGGCTGGTCGACCCGTACACGAGGAGCACGACCTCGACGTGGCCTTGGGCGATGGCGGCGGTGGCGTGCTCGACCATGAACTCCCAGGTGCTGCCGCCGACGCCGGTGCCGTCGGCCCAGTTCGGGCGCAGGCCGAGGTACTCGGCGACCTCTATGGGCGCGAGCAGCCCGGTGCCGTGGGAGGCGAAGCCGTCGACGTCACTGTGCTCGAGGCCGGCGTCCGCCAGCGCCCGAGTCGCCGCTTGATAGTGGAGCTCGAACGGCGACCGCCCGTCGGTGCGCCCGATGTCGGAGAGCGCGGCCCCGATGATCGCGACGCGCGTGCTCAGCGGAGTTTCCAGTCGATGCGGGTGCCCGATTCGAACAGCTTCTGGCCCTCGGCGATCGAGTCCTGGTCGGTGCCCATCGCGACGTAGCTGTAGCCGAAGCGCAGCGCCTGGCGATGACCGAGCTCCCGCGCCGACCAGATCGCTCGCACGGTGCCCTGGATCGCGAGGGGTGGCTGCGACGCGATCGTGTTGGCGGCCCACGCGACCGCGTCGTGCAGCTGTTCCTTGGGCACGACCTCGGAAACCAGCCCGATCTCGTGCGCCCGCGGCGCCGACAGCCGCTCGTAGTTGCCGAGCAGCGACAGCCGCATGATCTCGCCGAACGGCATGATCCCGGCCATGTGCATCGGCTCGAACGCCGCGGTCATGCCGTAGGTGACATGGGGGTCGAAGAACGTGGCGTGGTCGGCGGCGACGATGAACTCGACCTCACCCAGCATGTAGAACGCGCCGCCGCAGGCGATTCCGTTCACCGCCGCGATCACCGGCTTCCAGAGGTCGCAGCTCTTGGGGCCGATGTTGTCGCCGGGGTCGTTGAACATGAACGGCGTCGAACCCGACCCCACGATGTCGGGATCGGTGGTGGCGTCGGCAGCACCGCCCATCTGCTCCATCCGGTCGATGCCGGTGCAGAACGCCTTGTCCCCCGCGCCGGTGAGCACGACGCAGCGCACGTCGTCATGGCGGCGCAGTCCCCGCCATAGGTCGTGCAGCTCGCGCTGCATCAGCGAGTTGAACGCGTTCATCCGGTCGGGTCGGTTGAGCGTGACCCAGGCGACCCCGTCGCGCTCGTCGTAGAGGAGCGTCTCGAAGGAGGTGTTCACCTAACTCCGGCTCTGGGCCGCGATCCCCGGATTGATGCTCTTGAACGCGTACTTGTTGAGGATCGGGCCGATGGCGGCGGCGTCCCAGCGGGTGGGGTTGCCGTCCTGGTCGGTGCTGAAGAACTGCTCGCCCATCTCCCAGGGTGAGTACACGCAGATCGAGTTGCCTACGAGCCGGATGACCTGGCCGGTGGTGGGCTTGGACTCGTCCGACGCCAGCCAGGCCACGCCCGGAGCCGAGTTGCCCGGGTTCATGGCATCGAACTCGGTGTACTCCTCGGGGTGCTTGATCTTGATGTCGTCGCGGGCGACGCCGACCATGCGGGTGAACCCACCGGGCCCGATGCAGTTGGCCCGCACCCCGTAGCGCGACAACTCGAGGCTGGCGATGACCGTCATCGCGGCGATGCCGGCCTTGGCCGCGCCGTAGTTCGACTGGCTGGCCTGGCCCTGGAGCCCGGCGCTCGAGACCGTGTTGACGATCGAGGCGCTGGGCTGGTCGCCCGCCTTCGACTGCTCGCGCCAGTGGGCCGACGCGTGGTGCATGGTGTTCCAGGTCCCCTTGAGGTGCACCCGGATCACCGAGTCGAAGTCTTCCTCGCCCATGGTGAAGAGCATCTTGTCGCGCAGAATTCCGGCGTTGTTGACGAGCACGTCGAGGCGGCCGAAAGCGTCGAGGGCGGTGCCGATGATGTTCTTGGCGCCGTTGAAGTCGGAGACGTCGTCGTAGTTGGCCACCGCTTCGCCGCCACGACCCTTGATGACGTCGACGACTTCGTCGGCGGCGCGCTTATCGGCACCCTGACCGCTCACGTCGCCGCCGAGGTCGTTGACGACGACCGTGGCACCCTGGTCGGCGAGCTCGATGGCCTCGCCCCGGCCGACGCCGTTCCCGGCCCCGGTGACGACGGCGACCTTGCCCTCGCAGATGCCCATTTGCGCGTCCCTCCCACCGCATGAAAACTGACGTGGCCGTCACGGTACCGCGGCCGCCGACGCGACCGTCAACCAGCCAGCCAACGCCAACCAGCCAACGACAAGAGAGAGGACGTACATGGCCGTCGACACGAGCGTCATCGGCAAGCCGACCGGGGCGTCGAAGGTGACGGTCGAGCGGGGGCCGGTGGGCAACTTCGCCCGCGCCGTGCTCGACGAGAACCCCGTGTACGAATCACCCGAAGCGGCGCGGGCGGCCGGCTTCACCGCGATCCCGGCGCCACCGACGTTCTCGTTCGCGATGCAGCACTGGGGAAAGTTCGCCGAGGACCAGCCGGCCGATCCCACCGGTGGTGACAACCCGATGCACAAGGTGATGGGCGAGCTCTTCGGCAAGGGCGGCCTCGTGCTCCACGGCGAGCAGGAGTTCGA
>JACDBD010000191.1 GCA_013695115.1 Actinomycetota bacterium
ACCTTCAGCTATCACGTCAGGTCCACGCCGTCTGCGCGTTCGCCTCTCGAGCTACGAGACCGAAAGCGCACGCGGCCGCCGCGGGAACGGCCGGCCGACGTCTCCGAGCATGACTAGATTCGCCGAGCGCGAGCCGAGCTCCACTCTGGCGAGGGATCCATGCTGCACACGGCACTGTGTGACCTGGTGGGCATCGACGTGCCTGTGGTCCAGGCCGGGATGAGCATCTTCACTTCACCGGCCCTCGCCGCAGCCGTGTCCAACGCCGGTGGCCTCGGCAGCCTCGGTGCCTGGCAGCGACCGGTCGAACAGCTACGCCGCGACGTCGCAGAACTCAGCGACTCGACCGAGCAGCCGTTCGCGCTGAACCACGTCGTACCCGATCTCGACTACATCGGGTTCGAACTCACGCTCGAAGCTGCTCCCGCGGTTGTGTCGTTCGCGCTGGATGACGCCGGCGAACTCATGAAGAAGGCCCACGACGTGGGCAGTCTGGTCATGCAACAGGTCACCACGGTCCAGCAGGCTGAGGTTGCCGTCGATCACGGCGCCGACATCATCGTCGCCCAAGGAGCAGAGGCCGGAGGCTACGGCGGGAGCGTCGCCACGCTCGCCCTGGTCCCTCAGGTCGTTGATGCCGTCCGCCCGGTGCCGGTCCTCGCAGCCGGCGGAATCGCCGACGGTCGTGGCGTCGCCGCTGCGCTCGTTCTCGGAGCAGCGGGCGTCAACCTCGGGACCCGCTTCCTCGCCTCGGAGGAATCGCCCGTCGGGCACATCTGGAAGCGGGCGATCCTCACTTCGGCCTCCGAAACATGGGTGCAGCTCGACTTCTTCAACGACCTCAGGCCGAATCCGGGGGCACTGGGCTACGGCACGCGGGTGCGCGCCCTGCGTACAGCGTTCACCGACGCCTGGCAGCAGCGCCGGGACGAGATCAGTGCTGATCCAACCCCGGCGCTGACCGAACTCGCGACCGCCGCGACCGAGGGCAAGCTGGAAGAGCTCGTCGTAGTCGGAGGCCAGAGCGCTGGGCTCATCGGCGAGCTACTGCCCGCCGCCGACATCGTGCGGATGCTCGAGTCCGAGGCGGAAAGCATTCTCAGCAATGCGCCCACTCTTGTCGTCTGATCGTGCCGGTGAGGGCTGCCCCGTTGTACACGATCGGTGTCGGAGGGGGGGACTTGAACCCCCACTCCCTTGCGGGCACTAGCCGCTCGAGCATCCCGGGGGTGTATGGGCAGTGACGCCGGTCAATGATGGTGCGACAGGTGCCTAGCTGATCAGGTTCTCCCACGCGACGAGCGCGGCCTCTAGGCGCTCTCTTGCTTCCGTCACGGGAGCTGTCCCCGTGGCGCCGGCCCGGTCGGTCGCATCGAGTCTGACAAGCGCGGCCTCGGCCCCGGCCGGGGTGAGGTCATGCTCGACCACCGGGGCGTTTCCTAATGTCCCTCGAACTGGGAGGGACGCGCTAGGTCGCTCAAACGATCGGAGTGCGTGCTCGCCGCCACCGGTCTCCCCCGCCTCGCTGCGCTCGCATTGAGTCACGCTCAGCGGAAGTGACCGTTCGACGACCAGACGCTCGCACCATGCGCTGCCATAATGGAGACTGACTGCCATGACCGCGCGCATCCCCACGGTTGTCTTCGTGGTCTGCCTTGTGACCTTTGGCTTTGGGATGGTCTTCGGTGGCACTGGTCTCGTTCTGCTGAGTTTGATCGCGTTGCCGATCGCGATCTTCTCGGGCCTCTTCTTGCTCGCGCGTGTACTCAATCGACGTGGGCTCTTGGAATCGATTGGGTTCTCGGTGACTCAGGTCGAGGCGCTCCAGTCAGAGGTCACCTACTGGACTCAGCGGGCCCACGAGGCGGAAGCGGCTCTCGACAAGAACTCCCCAAGGTCGATCAATTGGTCTCCCCCAACGCCACACGAGGAAGAAGCCTGACCTGAGCTTCCCCCCCGACGGCGTCGCTCACCGCAGTGTTCATCAATCACCCTCGAACGGCGAGGCGATCCGCTCCGTCAGATAAGCCGGATGGGAGACGCGCGAACACGCGCCCCGAACATCGTTCCGTCGAATGATCGCGTCGATCGATTGATTGCGAGCATCTCTGGGAGGAGCGGGGCCCGGACCGGTCCTCATACAGCGGCCCGGGGAGACCTGGTGGCGCCTATTGCTTGGCGTCACCAGGCTGGACGATGAACGGTCCTTCCTTCGATCCGGCCTTGGCGATCCCTCGGCTCAGGATGTACGCGGCCACGACACCGGCGAAGAGGGTCCACCCCAGGCGATCGTCGAACGCGTCCGATACGTAGCCGGCGACCACGAGAATCGTCGCGGCGAGCAGCGTCAGCAGAAACTCGCTCGTCAGGATCCCCGGGCGCGCTTCGGTCTCGCCGGCGAAGAGCATTCCGCGTCGGCCGCCAGGCGTGCGCTGCTGAGCGGCGCGCGGTGCTCGGTCATCAGTTGCGCGCGCGTCGGTCATCTCTGTGCTCCTATTCGTCTACGTGGAGCGACCCTCTACCCCGCGATTCGAAACCGGTAAACGCAACCGGCCCATCGTCGGCTGAACGAGCGGCCTTTGTACGGTTTGGGCAGATTGACCCGCGGATGGCGCGCAGGTCGGGCGATTTCGAGCAGCGGCGCGTTTCGGCGCCAACGCATCCGGGAAGCAATGAGCGCTCGAGCAGCAGCCACACCCGCATCGGAGGACACCGTGCTCGGTCTCATCGTTCGACTGTTCTGCTCACCGGATGACTTCTGGAACGACGAGCTTGACGTCGACGATCCGCTCGCAACCTGAGGCCGGCAGGGCAATGCGAATTGGGCGCAATGTGGAGGTACGACCGCTGGGCGGGGGCGTCGGTTGCCTCGCAATGATTCTGTTCTCAGTAATCGCCTCTGTGTTCCTCACCGTCCTGGTCAACGCTCTGGCGCGCCTGTAGCGCCGGTCCCCACCCCAGAAGCGACGGTCTCACCATCAGGTGCATCAACGCGGATGAGGATGCGCCGGAGCACCGCGGGGTGTCCGAATGTCTCTCGATAATGTGCGAGTGCCCGGGATGCCGGGAGCTGGTGACGGTTGACGAGCCGCTAGGCGTCGGACCCCCCCAGGGGCGATCGTCGGTCTTGAAGCTCCTTAGGTTAAAAGCGGAGGATTACCTGCCGACTAGCCGCTCTCGCGGTCGATTGCCGTAGGCGTGCTGTCGGGGCGGGGAGCGCCGCGCATCGGCGCCACGTACATTTCAGTGCGAGGCGTGGTGCGGCCTATCGCGGCCTATTCGGAGGGGTCGGG
>JACDBD010000201.1 GCA_013695115.1 Actinomycetota bacterium
CAGCTTGCCCTTGCGGGCGTTGCGGTCAACGAGTCCCCACATGAGCTGCTCCGCCAGCGGTTTGGTCACGAGCACGAGGTCGATGCGCATGCCCCGATGCTCGTGGAAGTCACCCCGGCGGTAGTCCCAGTACGTGAACAGCTGGTCCTGGTCGTAGAGCGCCCGGAAGGCGTCGACGAGGCCCCACTCGATCAATCGGGCCACCGCCTCGCGCTCCGGTGGCGTGACGTGGGTCGAGTGCTTGAACGCCTTGGGCGACCACAGGTCACGGTCTTCCGGCGCGACGTTGAAGTCGCCCATCACCGCGAGCGGGTCGGTGGGCGAGGCGGTTGCCGCCAGCCAGGAGTGGAGGCACTCGAGCCACGTCAGCTTCCGGTCGTAGAACTCCGAGCCGACCTCGCGCCCGTTGGGAACGTACGCGCACACCACCCGGACACCTCCGCAGGTTGCGGCGAGCAGCCGGGCATCACCCTCGTACGGGTCGACGATCTCACCCGATGCTTCGAAGCCGGTCGTGACGTCGTCGATGCCGACGCGCGACAGGATGGCAACCCCGTTCCAGCGTCCCGGACCGTGGTGGACGGCGTCGTAGCCGAGCGCACCGAACGACAGCTGCGGGAACGTGTCGTCCGAGAGCTTCGTCTCCTGGAGGCACACCACGTCGGGCTGGGCGTACTCGAGCCATTCCTCGACGCGTCCCTGGCGCGCCTTCAACGAGTTCACGTTCCACGTCGCCAGGCGCACGTCAGGTCTCCAGATGCTTGGGGTTGGCGACCTCGAGCTTGGCCCGTACGGACTCCCGCACACTCGCGACGACTTCGTCGCGGCTGTCGTCGAGCGATCCGTCGCGGATGCCGCGCGCCAACTCGGCGAGCAGGTCGTCGACTTCGCCGTCATGACCGAGGAGGGCGGCGAGCCGTTCCCGCTCAGCAGCGTCGAGCGCGGGGCCGAGCCGGAGCTCGCGCTCGACGATGCCGAGCACCTTGACCGCCACCCGGGCGTGAAACAGGACCCGGGTCGGGACGGTC
This sequence comes from Actinomycetota bacterium, assembly GCA_013695115.1. Taxonomy (GTDB): domain Bacteria; phylum Actinomycetota; class Acidimicrobiia; order IMCC26256; family JACDBD01; genus JBPCMN01. Next base: position 1,029 of record JACDBD010000201.1, read on the forward strand.
TCGGCGCCCATCACGTCGCGTTCGAGGAACTCACGAACTGCCTCGAGCAGCTCGGGCGCGGTCGGCCGATCCTGGAGCGTCACGGCAATAACTCCAACAGGTCCCACTCCATCTCGGCAACGCGGCGGCCGAGCGCGGCTAGCTCGACCGAGCGCACCGCCCCGTTGAGGTGGGTGAACGCCTGGATCTGGCAGATGACACCCCACTTGAGCGTCCCGAACAGCTCCCACCACGCCAGGGTCTCGGGGTCGACCTCGCTGCCACCACCATCGCGATACCCGGCGAGCAGCTCGTCGACGTCCCCGAAGCCGCCGACCCGGCGGTCGGTCACGCCGAAGCGCCACGACTTCACACACAGCCACCCGAGGTCTTCGACCGGATCACCGAGGTGCGACAGCTCCCAGTCGAGCACTGCTCGCAGGCCATCGGGGCCGACGACGAGGTTCCCGTTGCGGAAGTCGCCGTGCACCAAGTGCGCCTCGGACGGGGCCGGCACGCGGTCGGCGAGCCACCGCAGGCCGAGCTCGAACGCGGGATGCGGGTCGCCGAAGCCGTCGAGGTACTCGCGGTAGCGGGCGAGCTGATCGGCCGCGGGCTCGGCGGAGAGCGACGGGAGCGCGACTGGGTCGAGGGCGTGGATACGAGCGGCCTGCTCGCCGCATTGCCGAGCGAGCCGCGGTCGCGCCGCGGCGTACTCGTCGTCGCGCAGGATCTTGCGGGCGATGGTCTCGCCCTCGACCCGCTCCATGACGAAGCCCGAGCCGAGGTCGTCCGAGTCTTCGAGGAGGAACCAGACGCGGGGAACTGATACGCCGCCTTCGTGCGCCAGCCGGAGCAGGTCGAACTCCACCGCCCGCTCGGACCAGCCGAGGTAGCCGCTCGGGTCGCGCCGCAACACGAGCCCGTGGCGCGTGGCGTCTTCGCCCACCGCGTCGAACGCCCATGTCTCGCGCGACGCGCCTCCCGACAGCCGCCTCAACCCTTCGACGCGCGCCGGCGAACGCAGATGGCGCGACGTCGCGGTCGCGAGTCGGTCTTCGTCCGGCGCGCCCATGCGACGGACGCTACCTACCCCCCGATGGGGCAACCGCCTCCGGCACAGACGGGGCGGGTGCGGCCGGCGCGGGCTCCTGGTCAGTACTGCCGATCTGGTCTCCGACCCGCCCCAGGGGACCGGCGCGTCGCAGCTTGGTGGCGAAGCCGCCGTGCCGAACTCCGCCGCGCAACAGGAACCGGGGGGCCCGCTGCTCGACCCCAACGCACGGCTCGGCGCCGGCGGAGAACCCGGGGCCCACGAGCCGGTCGCGCCGACGGCGCCGCCCGGTGACTTCGCCGGGCCGGCGCCGGGCGAGGAGCCCGAGGGGGCGGTCTTCGACGACGCGCACCGCGACGGGGAGGAGTCCGGCTTCAACGACGACGCCATCTGAGGCCGCGTCGTCATCGCTAGAGTCCGCCTCGTGCGGACCGTCCGTCTCGTCGCCGTCGTCGCGCTCGCCATGGGCGCGGCCGCGCTCGGAGCTCCCGCGGCGTCGGCTCCCACAGCCAGCGGGAGCGAGCGGATCCTCAACTACGACGTCAACATCAAGATCGAGGACAGCGGCGACCTGCTGATCACCGAGACGATCGACTACGACTTCGGCGTCGTCCCGAAGCACGGCATCTTCCGCGACATCCCCGTCCGCTATAGCGAGTACCCCGACAAGAAGGCGCACCACGACCGGATCTACCGGCTCGACGTCGAGTCGGTACGGGCGACCGAGGGGACGCCCGCCGAGTACACGGTCGAGAACGCGGGGGGCGCCAAGCGCATCAAGATCGGCGATCCCGACGAGACCATCACCGGCGGGCACTCCTACGAGATCACGTACCGGGTGGAGGGCGCGCTGACCGGGTTCGAGGACCACGACGAGCTCTACTGGGACGCGGTCGGCGACGACTGGTCCGTGATCATCCAGCATGTCAGCGTGACGGTGGAAGCTCCCGCCGACATCACCCAGGTCGCCTGTTTCAGCGGCCCGGTCGGATCGACGCTTCCTTGCACCGGGGCCGCCTCGACCGGCCCGACCGCGCAGTTCAGCCAGGACGAGCTGTTCCCGTTCCAGGCAATGAGCGTCGTGGTCGGCATCCCGAAGGGTGTCGTCCCGGAGCCGAAGCCGATCCTCGACGAGACCTGGTGGTTCGGCCGCGGTTTCCAGCCCACGGCGGCGAACGTGGGCGGCTTTGGTGTGCTCTCGCTGCTCGTGGCGGGCGCGTTCGGCCTGCTCGCGTTCAAGCGAGGCCGTGACCGTCGGTACACGGGCTCGCCCGTCGACGCCGCCTTCGGCGATGCCACCAAGGACGCGAAGGAGGAGACGGTCCCGCTGGGCGGCGAGGCCGAGACGCCGGTCGAGTTCGTGCCCCCCGGCGACCTGCGTCCCGGGCAGGTCGGAACCCTGGTCGACTTCACCGCCCACCCGCTCGACGTCACCGCGACAATCGTCGACCTCGCGGTGCGGGGTTACCTCGTCATCGAGGAGAAGCCCAACGGTCGCAAGCCCGACTGGACGCTCACCAAGAAGAAGGAGCCCGACGGCCTCGAGCTCTACGAGGTCGAGCTCATGAAGGGCCTGTTCGGCTCCAAGGACGAGGTCGAGCTCTCCGACCTCCGCTACAAATTCGCCTCGAAGATGGGCAAGGTGCAGAAGGCGCTGACCGACGACGCGATGAAGAAGGGCTGGTTCACGAAGCCGCCGGGCGCGGTTCGGCTCGGGTTCGGATGTCTCGGCGTCATCGTCTTCCTCGTCGGGGTGGCGGCGTTCGTGCTCGCGGTCGCGTTCACCGAGCTCGCGCTGTGGCCCATCCCGATCATCGGGCTCGGCGTCGCGCTCACCGTCGGCGCCTACTGGATGCCCCAGCGAACCGCCAAGGGCTACGCCGTGCTCCGCCGTACCGACGGGTTCCGCCGCTTCATCGACGAGTCGGAGAAGGAGCGGGCCAAGTTCGCGGAGAAGAAGAACCTCTTCTCCGAGTACCTGCCCTACGCGATCGTGTTCGGTTCGGTCGATAAGTGGGCCAAGGCGTTCGCCGGGCTCGACGACCAGCCGCCCGACACCTCGTCGTGGTACGTCGGAACTACCGCGTTCAGCTACTACACATTTGGCCACGCGATGGACGGGTTCACGGTGTCGAGCGCGGGCACGCTCTCGTCGACCCCGCCGTCGACGTCGTCTAGCTCGGGCTCGAGCGGGTTCAGTGGCGGTGGCGGGTTCAGCGGCGGTGGTGGCGGCGGCGGCGGCGGCGGCTCCTGGTAGCCGCGCCTACCCGTTCACTCCCACCGGCTGTCCATCGACGATCTGGTCGAGGTATTCGGACAATCCGTATCCGGTGCGACCGTCCCAGCGCCACTCGGTCATCCCCTCGGAAATGCGGGTGACGAGCTGCTCGCCTTCGGGTGTCTTGCGTCGGTTGCGGAGCGGGATGAGGTTGAGGACGGTCCCCTCGATCTCGTAGTCACGCTCGACGGTGTGGGCGGTAGCCCGGATCTTCTGATGGTACGAGTCCGCGCCTTCCCACTCGGTCTCGATCTCGGCCCGGTCGATGTGCCGGTATTCGCCGTCCTCGAGCGCGACACCGCCGATGCGCTGCGACCCGTCCTTGGCCGTCACGATCGAGATCACGAACCCGGCGTCCTCCCCGAAGTTCATCGTGAGCCACCGGTACCACCACGGCGACTGCCAGAAGCGCGGGCCCCACGAGTGGTCGCGCAGACCGAAGCCGTCGACCTCCCATTCCTCGTCGCCGACTCGGATGGCGCCGCGGGCGCCGACGTGCTGCTCGTAGTGGCCGCGGGCGAAGCCCTCGCCCGGGTTCTCCGCGATCGGTGAGCCGTCGTCGTTCACGGGCTCGCCGCCCCACATGGGCGACACGCCGCGGTAGTCGAGCTCTACCTCGGCGTCGACCCACGGGTTCTCGGTGAACGCCTGGCGCGGGTTTGCCATCTGCAGCGGTTCCTCGAGCAGCGCCACCTTGCCGCGGTACGCGGTGCGCAGCGCCTCGAACGGCTCCACCACGTCGAAGCGCATACCGCCGGCGTCGAAGGCGTCGTTGTCGGCGATCTCGGGCCGGGCGAACATGAACCCCACGCGGCCGTCGGGCAGGTACAGGCACGTCGTCATCTCGGCGTAGCCCTCGTTGGCCCGGTTCCCGAGGCGCAGGAAGCCGCCGACCCCTTCGGCGGGGTCGTACACGTTGAAGTACATCGACTCGTTGAAGTTCGATGCCTCCTCTAGCGGGTGCATGTACTCGTCGGCGGGCTCGAGGCGCAGCTTCATGCGCGCGAGTCCACCGCCCCTTGACCGTCCGGTCAAGCGGTGGTGGGCTGCGCGGTCAATGGAGATCACCGAGGTCGCGACCGGGTTGCAGTTCCCCGAAGGGCCCGTCTGGATGCCTGACGGCACCGTGCTGTGCGTCGAGATGAAGGAGCCCCGGATCGTCCGGGTGCAGTCCGACGCCAAGAAGGAGGTCGTGGCCGAGCCCGGCGGGAGCCCCAACGGCCTCGCCATCGGCCCTGATGGCGCGCTCTACGTGTGCAACAGCGGCGGGTACGCGTATCGGGAGATCGCCGACATGTTGGTGCCGGAGCTGCACCTGCCGGAGCACCACTCGGGTGGGCGGATCGAGCGGGTCGACCTCGGCACCGGCGAGGTGACGGTGCTCTACGCGGAATGTGACGGGCACCCGTTCGTGAGCCTCAACGACCTGGTGTTCGACGAGACGGGCAGCTTCTGGTTCACCGATCACGGCCGGTTCCGCGAGCGCGACCGGACCCACGGCGGCCTCTACTACGCCGCGCCCGACGGGTCGTCGGTGCGCGAGATGGCCTACCCGCTCGACGCGCCGAATGGCGTCGGCCTGTCACCCGACGGCAAGCGGTTGTACGTGGCCGAGACCATGACCGGCCGGCTCTACGCCTGGGACCTCACGGCTCCGGGCGAGATCGACCGCACCAACCCGCTGTTCGAACACGGCGGGCACGTGGTCGCCGGGGTCGAGGGGTTCCAGCTGTTCGACTCGTTGGCGGTTGAAGAGAGCGGCAACGTCGTCATCGGCACGATCGTGAACGGCGGCCTGACCGTGATCTCGCCGGTGGGTGAGGTGGTGGAGCACGTGCCGGTCCCCGATCTGCTCGTGACCAA
>JACDBD010000204.1 GCA_013695115.1 Actinomycetota bacterium
AGTCGATCGGGATGCTGGCGCCGACCGTCGAGGGCGAGCGGATCGCGCTGCGCTTCGGTGGGGAGGGCCGCACGTCGGTGGTGCTTCGCTTCGGCCTCTTCTACGGGCCCGACACCCGCCACACCGAAGAGTCGCTCCGGATGGCGCGTCGGCGGCTCTCGACGGTGGCGGGCAATAAGGGCGCGTACATGACGTCGGTGCACACCGACGACGTCGCCACCGCGGTGGTGGGCGCGCTCGACGCGCCCACCGGCATCTACAACGTGGGTGACGACGACCCCCTCACCCGGCGCGAGTACCTCGATGCCTTCCGGAAGGCATTCGGGCTCGGATGGCTGTTCAGCTCGCCGAGTTGGCTGCTACGTCTGGCGGCCGGGAAGGCATCGCGGGTGGTGACCGCGTCGCAGCGGTGCTCGAACCGACGGTTCCGCGACGCGACCGGCTGGGCGCCGGCCTACCCGAGCGCCCGCGAAGGATGGGCCGCCGCGGCGGCGACACGAGCGAAGGAGAAGTCCGATGCGTGACCGCGTGCTCCGAGTGCTGCTGGTTCTCCTCGCGCTGGGGAACGTGCAGGTGGGGATATGGGCGACGTTCGCGCCCCGCTCCTTCTACGACGACTTCCCCGGGGGCGATCGGTCGTGGGTGGCGCTCGACGGCCCCTACAACGAGCACCTCGTGCGCGACTTCGGTGCCACGAACCTTGCCATCGGCGTGCTCACGATCGCGGCGCTGCTGTGGCTGACCCGCGTGCTGGTCGTCACGGCCGGGCTGGCCTGGATCGTGTACGGCGTCCCCCACCTCGTGTACCACCTGCGGCACCTCGACGTGTACGACACCGGTGACCAGGTGGCCAACGTCGTCGTGCTCTCGTTGGCCCCGCTCGCCGGGCTCGCGATCGTGCTGCTCTCGCCGGGCGCGCCCGCCCGGCAATGAGATCGTCAGGAGACGAGCAGCTCCTTCAGCGCCGCGACCCCCTCGATCGCCTCGTCGAGGTGGGCCGCGACCGCGATGGCGTTGATCGTCCCGGCCCCCGCCTCGACGTAGGGCACCAGGAACTCGGCGACGTCCTCGGGTCGGCCGTAGGGCGTGTACTTCTCGAACGAGTCGAACGGCAAGCCGTAGTAGTGCTCCATCTTGGTGGCGAGGCGGTCACGGACCGCGTCACGGTTCGGGCCGAATGCGCACCAGACCGTCTGGGCGTGGCACCACTCCACGTCGCCGCGTCCGACTCGGTCGGCCTCCTCGCCCACGATCTCCATGACGTCGGCGAATCGTCGGGCTGAGTTCCACACTCCGACCCACCCTTCGCCGAGTCGTCCCGCACGGCGGGCGGCGGCGTCGGACCGACCGCCGACGACGATCGGGATCGGGAGCGGCGGCGCGGGTTGGATGCACGCCTCGTCGATCGAGACGAACTCGCCATGGAAGGTGACCGGCTCCCCGGTGAGGAGGGCGCGGAGGACGGTGAGGTGCTCGTCCATGCGTCGCCCACGCGTGCGGGGATCGATCCCGCACACTTCGACCTCGTGGCGGTCTTCGCCCCCGATCCCGACTCCGAACACGAGCCGTCCGGGTGCCATGTGGGCGACGGTCGAGAGCTGCCGCGCCACCACGACAGGGTGGCGCAGGGTGAGCAGGTAGACGCTGGTGTGGAGGCCGAGCGTCGGGTGGAGGCCCGCCATTGCCGCCACCGTCACCAGGCTGTCGACGCCGTCCCCCCCGCGAAAGCTCACATGGTCGACCGAACCGACGTGGTCGAGGCCGGCGTCACCGGCGGCCGCCAGCGCGTCGCGCGCCCGCTCGTCGAGTGTCCCCGGAGTGAGGATGCCGATCCGAACGTCCACGCCGCCCTCCCGATGGATCGGCCGCCCGCTGGGTCGGGCCTGGCTAGTTGGTCGCGGGTGCGAGACTTTCGGGCATCGAGGACGCCCTGTTCGCATTCGAGCACGTGGGCTTGTCGAAAGCCGGAGCTGCGCTGCTCGTCGATGTCGACGGCACGGTCCCCGACGATGGCGTCACCACGATCGTCGGGCCGTCGGGTGCGGGAAAGTCGATGCTGCTGCGCCTGTGCAACCGTCTCGAGTGCCCGACCGCCGGGACCGTGCGCTTCCGATCGGACGATATTGCCGGCGTCGACCCGCAACGGCTGCGGCGGCGCGTCGGCATGGTGTTCCAGCAGCCGACGCCGTTCCCCGGCACGGTTCGAGACAATCTGCTGGTCGCCGAGCCCGAGATCTCCGACGTGGACGCCACCGCCGCGCTCGAGCGGGCCGACCTCACCCCGGAGTTCCTCGATCGCCCCGCCCGCGAGCTGTCGGCGGGAGAAGCGCAGCGCGTCTGCCTCGCCCGCACCCTCGCCACCCGGCCGGAGGTGCTGCTCATGGACGAGCCCACATCGTCGGTCGATCCCCGATCGCGACACGCGCTCGAGGCCATGACGACCGCGCTCGCCCGCGACGGGGTACCCGTCCTGTGGGTCACGCACGATCACACCCAGGCCCGCCGCGTCGCCGACCACGTGCTCGTGCTGGTGGCCGGGCAAGTCGAGTTCTCCGGACCGGTGCAGGACGCGGAGCCGTACTTCGATGAAGGCTGACATCGGCTGGAGCGGCCTGTCGGTCTCGCTCGTACTCGTGGCGGTCGCGGTCGCGCTCTCGCGGTGGCGGCAGCTCGGCCTCGAGCGCAGCATCCTCTGGGCGGCCTCCCGTGCCCTCGTGCAACTGCTGGCGGTCGGTGTCGCCCTCGATCTCGTGCTCGACCCCGGGCGCACGCTGGCGTGGTCGTGGCTGTGGGTCGCCGCCATGCTGGCGATCGCGGCGACGGTCGTCCGCTGGCGGGCCCGCGAGGTCCCCGGGATCTTCCCGTTGTCGTTGGCCGCGTTCGGCGCCGCCGCGTTCGTGAGCCTGGGCGTGCTGTTCGGCCTGGGCGTCTTCGAGCTCGACGGCCGCACCCTCATTCCCCTCGCCGGCCTGATGTTGGGGAACTCGATGGCGGCCACCATCCTGGTCTCCCGGCGGGTGCTCGAGGAGCTGCGCGACAAGCGCACCGAGGTGGAGGCCCGCCTGGCACTGGGGCAGACGTCGACGGAGGCTGCCCGGCCCTACCTGCGGGCCGCGCTGCGCACCGCCCTGATTCCCCAGATCGAGACGACCAAGGCGGTGGGGCTGGTGGTGCTGCCGGGTGCCATGACCGGCCTGATCCTGGCGGGCGCCGAGCCCCTCGACGCCGTGCGGGTCCAGGCGGCCGTGATGTACCTGGTGCTGGGAGCGGTCGCCACCACGACCGCGGTGGTGGCCATCGGGGTGTCGCGCCGAATGTTCACTGCCGACCATCGCCTCGACTGGCGCCTGGTCGGAACCGACCGGCCGGCCGAGCGGGCCTAACTCCTCCGGCCCGCGTTGGGGCGCTTGCCGTGGTTGGCCTTGTTGCGGCGGGCGCGGAGCTTGCGCTTCTTCGTCTTCTTCGACATGGAGTCGTCGAGGTTAGCCGCCGGAAGTCGCCCGGTACCCTGAGCGCGTGGAACATCTGGGTCTGGTCGGGCTGCCCGACTCCGGCCACGGCGCGCTGTTCAGCGCGCTGACCGGCCTCGACCAGCCCGGCGGCTTCGAGCCGGTCAAGGGCGTCGCGCCGCTTCCCGACGAACGGGTCGACCGCCTGGGCGAGATGTCGGAGTCGAAGAAGGTGATCCACGCCACCTTCGAGATCGACTACATCCCCGGCGTCGCGCCCGGCGGCAAGGCGGGCGAGGGCCTGGGCAGCAAGCTGCTCGGCTCCCTGCGGGACTGCGACGCCATCCTCTTCGTGCTTCGTTCGTCAGGCGTCGACCCCGCCGACGACCTCGCCACCCTCGAGTACGAGCTCGTGCTCGCCGACCTCGTCTCGGTCGAGCAGCGCCTCGGCAAGCAGCGCCGGGCGATGAAGGGCGACAAGGCGCTCGCCCCCGAGGTCGCGGCGCTCGAGCACGCCCAGGCGGCGCTGGCGGACGGCATGCCCGTGTACCGCTCGAGCCTGACTGCCGCCGACCGCGAGCTGCTCACGCCGGTGTTCCTGCTGACGAACAAGCCCGTCCTCTCGGTGGTCAACCTCGACGAGGAGCGCCTCGGCGAAGCCGACGCGGTCGCGGCGCCGCTCGGGGACGGCGCGCTGGCGGTCTGCGTGGACGTCGAGGCGCAGATCGCCGGGCTCGACCCCGGCGACCAGGCCGAGTGGCTCGAGACCTACGGCATCTCCGAGAGCGTGCTCCCCCGCTTGGCCCGCAACGCGTACCACCTGCTCGGGCGGCGCACCTTCCTGACGACAGGAGAGAAGGAGAGCCGGGCGTGGTCGTTTCGCGCCGGCGCCCGGGCGCCGGAGTGCGCCGGCGTCATCCACTCCGACCTCGAGCGCGGGTTCATCCGGGCCGAGGTGATCGACTGGCGCGAGCTGCTCGAGATCGGCTCGTGGCCCGAGGCCAAGGAGCTCGGCAAGCTTCGGGTCGAGGGGAAGGATTACGAGGTCGGCGACGGCGACGTGGTCGAGATCCGGTTCAACGTCTGAAGGCGAGCGATCGCGGCGCAGGTACCCTGCGC
>JACDBD010000206.1 GCA_013695115.1 Actinomycetota bacterium
GGTGGCGGTGAGGGCGGGCCTCCGGCAGACGCGGAGGCGCCCTGCGGCCCCGGCGACGCCAGCGGCGCCACCGACACCGGTGTCACCGACGAGAAGATCACCATCGCCACCATCCAGGACATCGGCGGGCCGCGCCCCGGTCTGTTCCAGCCCAATCTCGATGCCATGAACGCGTTCGTCGCCTACTGCAACGACCTTGGCGGCATCCTGGGTCGAGAGCTCGAGCTGGTCCCGTACGACTCGCGGATCTCGGAGCACCGCTCGACCACCGCGCAGGCCTGTGACAGCACGTTCGCGATCGTGGGCCAGGCGGTGGCGATCGACAGCGCCGGCGCCCAGGTCGGTGTCGACTGCGGCATCCCCGACATCCCGTCGTTCGCGGTCGAGACCCAGCACGCCGGCGCCACCAACGTGGTGCAGGCCCTTCCGAACCCGCCGTCGCTCCTGAACGTGGGCCCCGAGCGTTACGTCAAGAGGGAGTTCCCCGACGCGGCCAAGCACGCGGCGATGTTCTACATCAGCGCGGGGCCGTCGTCGCTCACGGCCGAGAAGCGGGTGAAGGGTTTCGAGGAGATCGGATTCAATTTCGACGTCAACAGCCAGACCGAGCTCAACGAGCTCAACTGGGGCCCGTTCGTCGAGCAGATCCGTTCCAATGACGTCCAGTACGTCACGTCGGTGTCGGAGCTCGACAACCCTGTGAACCTGGCCAAGGAGCTGCGCACGCAGGGCGTAGAGGTCGAGATCTTCGAGCTCGACCAGGTCGGCTACGACCCGGCACTGATCGAGAAGGGCGGCGACGTCGTCGAGGGTATCCACGTGGTGGTGACGACGGTTCCGTTCGAGGAGGCCGAGACCAGCGAAGAGATGCAGCGGTTCCTGTTCTGGCTCGAGGAGACAGACGCCAAGGCGGCGAGCCCGAGCGCGCTCTCGGTCCAGGGTTGGTCCGCCGGGCTGCTGTTCGCGACCGCGGCCAAGAACCTCGGCAGCGACCTGACGCGAACGGCGTTGCTGGAGGAGCTGCGCAAGATCAAGGAGTGGGACGGGCACGGCATCCACGCGCCGGCCAACCCCGGCGACAACATCGTGACCCAGTGCTTCGTCTACCTGAAGGTCGAGGGGGGCGAGTTCGTGCGCGAGTTCCCGAAGGAGGGGTTCTCGTGTGACGAGAAGAACGTGGTCGAGGTGGAGTACGACTTCCCGAAGGGGGCCGGCACCTAGCTGCGGGGCGCAGCCGGGCGACGGGGGCACCGCGTGGACGAACTCACCCGCCTGACGATCTTCGGTCTCGTGACCGCGGCCATCTACTTCGTCGCCGCCAGCGGGCTCGTGCTCACGTACACGACCTCGGGGATCTTCAACTTCGCCCACGGCGCCATCGGCATGGTGGCGGCGTTCGTCTACTGGGAGTTGCGCTTCAATCCCGAAGGGCCCGGGCTCTCGACCCCGGTGGCGCTGTTCCTGGTGCTCGTCGTGTTCGCGCCGTTGTTCGGCGTGCTGGTCGAGCGGGTCCTGATCCGGAACCTCCAGGGGGCGTCGCTCGCCACCACCCTTGTGGTGACGGTCGGCATGCTGGCCTTCCTCATCGGGGTGGCGCAGACGCGCTGGAAGCCGGAGTCGCGGGTCGTGCGCGGGTTCTTCGAGCCCGACGACGTGCCGATCCTCGGCGTCAACGTCACGTGGCACGACATCATCACCGTGATCGTCGCCGTCGCCGTCGCCGTCGGGCTCCGCCTGCTGCTCTACCGCACCCGGATCGGGGTCGCGATGCGGGCGGTGGTCGACAACCGCACCCTGGCCGGGCTGAACGGCGCCCAGGCTCACCGGGTGAGCGCGTTGTCCTGGGCGATCGGCTCGAGCCTGGCCGCGCTCGCCGGGATCCTTCTCGCCCCGACGCTGGGACTCGAGATCATCGCCCTGACCCTGCTGGTCGTGAACGCGTACGCGGCCGCGATGGTCGGGCGGCTCCGGAGCCTCCCCCTCACGGTGGTCGGTGCGGTGATCCTCGGTCTCCTCGTGAACTACGTCCCCAACTACCTGCCGAAGTTGTTCGAGAAGGACACGCTCCCGAGCTGGCTGACCGGGATCAACAACTCGCTGCCGATCCTCATGCTGTTCGCAGTGCTCCTGCTCCTGCCGCAGGAGCGGCTGGGTGGCTGGCAGGCGCGGGCAGGTCGCCGCGTCCGGGTACCGAGCTTCGCCCAGTCGCTGCTCGGCGGGGCAGTCCTCGTCGCCGGCGCCGTCCTCTTCGTCGCCGTACTGGGAGATGACGGAGTCTCGATCGGTGACGTCAGTTTCACCACGCAACGCCTGGGTCTCGCGCTCGCGTTCGGACTCATCATCCTGTCGCTCGTGCCATTGGTGGGGTACGCGGGTCAGATCTCGCTGGCGCAGATGACCCTGGCCGGAGTGGGCGCGTTCGTCATGGCCAAAGTGGCAGCCGACGGGTCGCCGGTGGGGCTGTTGGCGGCGATGGCGATCGTGGGAGCGGCCGGCGGGATCATCGCTCTCCCCGCGCTTCGCCTCCGCGGGCTCTATCTCGCGCTCAGCACCCTGGCGATCGCGGTGCTCGCCGACAACATGTTCTTCCCCCAGAAGCGGGTGTTCTTCACCGGCTCACTCGAGGTCGACCGGCTCGACCTCGGGTTCATCGACTTCGAGAGCGACGGCGCGTACTTCGTCCTGCTCGCGATCGCCTACGCGCTGGCGGCCGTGTTCGTCCTGGCGCTGCGACGGGGGCCGTTCGGGCGGCGCCTCCTGGCGATGAAGGACAGTCCGGCCGCCTGCGCCACCCTGGGCCTCGACCTGACCAGGACCAAGTTCGCCGTGTTCGCAGTGTCCGCCTCCCTCGCCGGCCTCGGAGGCGCGCTCTACGGCGGCCTTCGGGTTGCGGTCGGCGGGCAGGACTTCAGCATGGTCCAGGGCCTGCCCATCCTGCTGCTGGCAGTGCTCGGCGGAATCGCCACCGCCAGCGGCGCGCTCTTCGGTGGATTCTTCTACGCGCTCCTCATCATCTTGTCGGCGGACATCAAGTCGATCGACTCGTTGGTCTTGTTCGCGCCGGGCCTGGTCGGGATCACTCTGGGCCGCATGCCCGAAGGGGTGGTGCCTGATCTCGCCGATCGATCGCGGCGGTTGCTCGCGCGCCTCCGGAGCGGGCCCGATCCCGCTGTCGTGGAGCGGCGCGAGCAACGCGCCGCGCTGGCGGCGCTCGACTCCGACATCCCCCTCGGCGCGCCGCTCGAGCCCGAACAGGTGCAGGCCCTCGATGCCCGCCTCGGGACGGAGGAGGTGACCCCGGTTGGCGTTGCTGGCGACTAAGCACGTGGGCGTCTCGTTCGGCGGGCTGCGAGCCCTCGACCAGGTCGACCTCACCGTCGAACCGGCCTGCGTGACCGGGCTCATCGGACCCAACGGCGCCGGGAAGACGACGCTGTTCAACGTCGTCTGCGGCCTCCAGGAGACCAACGCGGGGCAGGTCCTGTTCGACGACGCCGACATCACCAAGCTCAAGGCGTACGAACGCGCCCGCCGGGGCCTGGCGCGCACGTTCCAGCGGCTCGAAGTGTTCGGGTCGCTCTCGGCTCGGGACAACGTGCTCACCGCGGCCGAGATCCACAAGTCGTGGTCGCACGACGAGTCCGACCCCGAGGCAGTCACCGAGGAGCTGGTCGAGCGGATCGGGCTGCATGACGTCGCCGACGAGCAGGCCGACACGTTGCCGACCGGGATGTTGCGGTTGGTGGAGGTGGCGCGCGCGCTGGCGGCGCGACCTCGGGTGCTGCTGCTCGACGAGCCTTCCTCCGGCCTCGACGAGCACGAGTCGGACGTCTTCGCCAAGCTGCTGCTCGACCTGGCGGGCGAGGGCCTGGCGGTCCTGATGGTCGAGCACGACGTGCCCCTCGTCATGGAGGTGTGCACGACGATCCACGTGCTCGACTTCGGGAAGATGATCGCGGTCGGGACGCCGGCGGAGATCCAGTCCAACGCGGATGTGCAGGCCGCCTACCTCGGCGGGGCGACGGGAAACGGCGATGCCTGAGCCGACCCCTGTGCTCGAGTTGAGCGGCGTGCGCGCCGCCTACGGGCGCATCGAGGTGCTCCACGGGGTCGACTTTGTGATACCGCCGGCGTCGGTGTTCGCGCTGCTCGGCCCCAACGGCGCCGGCAAGTCGACGACGCTGAAGGTCGTCAGCGGGCAGATGCAGCCGACCGCCGGGCAGGTCCGGATGATGGGCCGGCCGGTGGCGGGCGCGAGCACGGAGGCGCTGGCCCGCACCGGCGTGTGCACGATCCCCGAGGGGCGGGGCATCTTCCCGAGCCTGACGGTCCGCGAGAACCTGCGCATGGTCACCTACGCAGGCGTCGGGCTGAGCGCGGTCGAGGAACGCGCCTACACGCAGTTCCCGCGCCTCAAGGAACGTCGGCGCCAGGTCGCAGGCACGATGTCGGGCGGCGAGCAGCAGATGTTGGCGATGGCGCGGGCGCTCACGACGAACCCGGCGCTCCTGTTGCTGGACGAGCTGTCGATGGGGCTGGCGCCGCTGATCGTCGAGCAGCTCTTCGAGCTCGTCGCCCAGATCGCCGCCGGGGGCATCTCGATCCTCATCGTCGAGCAGTTCGCCGCCACTGTCCTCGAGGTCGCCAACCTGGCCGGGCTCATGCTCCATGGCCGGGTCCAGCAGGTGGGCACGCCCGCCGAGCTCCATGACGTTCTTTCCGGTGCCTATCTAGGAGGAGTAGACGCATGACCACCACCGATCAGGGGGCTGCGCCCTCGTCGCGTCTCGAGGAGTTCGAGCGCGAGATCAACGAGCTGAAGGTGCGGGCACAGGCGACCGGTCCCGAGGGCCGTCTGCTCATCCTCGGCGCCGTGCTGCTCGTCGCCGGCCTCGTGCTGATCGCGGTGGCGTGGGTGCGCGCCTCGGGGACCAACGACTTCAACGACCAGATCAGCTACCTCATCTCCGGCGGCCTCGGAGGTGTGGGCGCCGCCGTCGTCGGGTGCGCCCTGTACGTGCGCACCGCGATGTCGCGCTATCTCCGGTACTGGCTCATCCGCATGGTGTACGAGCAGCGGGCGCAGACCGACCGCATCGTGGAGGCGCTCAAAAAGTAGCTAGCGCTTGCTCTTCGTCCGGACCTCGTCGAGCCCGTCGGCGTCGACGCGCTCGACCCCCGAGGTCCGCTTGGCGATCTTCAGCGCGACGTCGCGGACGTCCTGTTCGACCACGCCGCTCAGGTAGGCGACGCCCTCGCGCACCTCGATGCGCAGGCCGGGGGCATGACGGGTCCGCTTGTCGCCGTTGAGCGAGGCGCGCAGCCGCGCCTCGGTCCTGACGTCAGCGGTGTCGCCCGCCACCAGCTTCTGGGTAGCCCGCACGCCGAACCCGGCCCACTCGAGCACCTCGTCGCGGTTGCGCCACGCCCACAGCGCCAGCGCCGACCCGCTGAACGGGAGGACCTTCTTCATCAGCTTCCACATGATCCTGGTCTTCCCCTCAATCCAGGTCGGGAACCGGCTCGCCCCGGTCGAAGTAGGCATCCCGCAGCTCGAACGCCTTCTTGGTGCCCACCTTGGCCCGGATCTTCACGAAGTTGAACTCGTCGGGGCGGAAGCTGAGGTTGGTGCCGAAGGCGTGGCCGATGATCTCGCTCACGTCCGCCTGCGCCATCCCCGGCGTCTCCTGCACCAGCCGGAACAGCTCCTTGGCGATGGCGATGCCGTCGGCGGGCATGCGGGCGACCTTGGCTGCCAGCGCCTCGGTCTCGGCCTCGACTGCGCCCTTGGATACGAACCGGGTGAACACGCCCCGGTCGGCCAGCTCGGCCGCGTCCGCCACCCGGCCCGTGAGCAGTAGGTCCTTCGCCAGCACCGGGCCGAGCCGGTAGAAGAAGAGGTGGAGGTTGCCGAGCACCGGTCCGAGGAAGCGGGCCGCGGGCATGCCCATCTGCGTTCCCTCCGCGACGACGCAGAGATCGCACGCCAGCAGGAACTCCAGCCCACCGCCGAGCGCGTGACCCTCGACCTGCGCGACCAATACCTTGTTGTGCTTGTAGAGGTCGTGGTAGATCGCCTGGGCGTACCGGTCGTAGGTGAGACGACGCCGCTGCGTCGGCCGTTTCGGCTTCTCGCCCGGTTGGGGGGCGTCGGCGCCGTACCAGCCGTAGGCGACGCTCATGTCCTGCCCGCTCGTGAACGTTCCGCCGGCTCCGCGCAGGATCACCGCCTTCACCTCGTCGTCGCGGGCGGCGTCGTCGAGCGCCTCGCGCATGAGGTCGTACATCTCGTCGACCAGCGCGTTGAGCTTGTCGGGGCGGTTGAACGTGATCCGGGCGACGTGGGTGTTCGGGTCCTTTTCGTAGAGGACGAGCTTCTCGGCCACGTCGGCGAGGCTACTCAGGCCGGGTGACCGGCGATCGTGGCTACCAGGGCGTCGAGCGCGGCCTCGCCGCCGTTCGACGCGGGACCGTTGGCGATGACCGAGAACACGAACGCACGCCCGCCGGCGGTGGTGCCGTACCCGGACAGCGCGATCCCGCCGATGATCGTCCCCGTCTTGGCGCGCACGTTGGCCTCGGCGGGCGTACCTCGGAAGCGAGACGTCAGCGTCCCGCTGCGGCCGGCCAGCGGTAGCGCGTCGACGAGCACCGGCCACCACGGCTGGGTGCGGGCGGCCTGGAGCAACACGCGCCACTCGCGCGCCGAACGGGCGTTGGCGCGGCTGAGCCCCGAGCCGTCGTCGTCGATGCCGGTCACGGGAACACAGAGGGGCGCCAGCGCGTCGCGGGTCGCAGCGGCGCCACCGAGCGTCGAGCCGACCCCTTGGACAGTCCGCCCGACCTCGCGCAGCAACAGTTCCGCGGCCATGTTGTCGCTGCGCATCAGCGTGTCCGTCACGAGCTCGGCGAGCGGCGCCGACGCAGCTGCCGCAACCGTCGTCGCCGCGGACGGTGCCGTCCCGTGCAC
>JACDBD010000256.1 GCA_013695115.1 Actinomycetota bacterium
TCGATGCGGTGGTGGTCTCGACCGCGATCCCGTCCTCGAACCCGGAGGTGCGGGCGGCGGAGGAGCAGGGGATCCCGGTCCTGCGGCGCGCCGAGGCGCTGCGGGCGATCGTGGCGACGCGTCGGACGGTGGCGGTGGCGGGGAGCCACGGCAAGACCACGACCGCGTCGATGCTCGCGCTCGTCCTGCGCGCCGCCGGGTGGCAGCCCAGCTTCATCATCGGCGGTGACCTGAACGAAGTCGGGACCAACGCCACCCTCGACGAAGGGGAGTGGCTGGTCGTCGAAGCGGACGAGAGCGACGGCACGTTCCTGGAGCTCGCGCCCGAGGCCGCGATCGTCACCAACGTGGAACCCGATCACCTCGACCATTACGGCGACTTCGTCACCCTCGTCGATGCGTTCTACGACTTCCTTGCCGGGCTCCCGGGAGCGTGCGTGATCTGTGCCGACGACGCGGTGGCCCGCCGTCTCGGCGCGGCCATCGAGGACGCCGCCACCTACGGCGGGTCGGAGGACGCCACCTACCGCATCGCGCATTACGAGGGTGGTCGCACCGGCAGTCGGGCGGAGCTCACGTGCCGGGGCGAGCCCCTGGGCGTCATCGAATTGCCGGTGCCCGGATGGCACAACGCCCTCAACGCCGCCGGGGCGACCGCGCTTGCGCTCGAGTTGGGGGTGCCGTTCGCGGCCGCTGCGGAAGCGTTGCGGGGCTTCGGTGGCGTCGCCCGCCGGTTCCAGTTCCGGGGCGAGCTCGACGGGGCGACGTTCATCGACGACTACGCGCACATCCCCGGCGAGATCGCGGCCATGATCCGCGCCGCCCGCGAAGGCGACTGGCGCCGGGTCATCGCCGTATTCCAGCCCCACCGCTACACGCGCACGGCCCGCTTGTGGCGAGAGTTCGCCGACGCGTTCGCCGACGCCGATGCGGTCGTGCTCACCGACGTGTACTCGGCCGGTGAGGCGCCCCAGCCGGGCGTGTCGGGGCGCCTGATCCTCCGGGCCGTCCTCGACCGTCATCCCGCCCTTCCGGTCACGTACCTGCCCCGTCGGGCCGACCTGGTCGAGCACGTGCCCCACCTCACCCGACCGGGTGATGTCGTGCTGACCCTGGGCGCCGGCGACCTGACGACGCTGCCGGACGAGTGGCTGCAGCCGATGGGCCGATCGTGAGCACCGCCGTTCTTGCCGAGGAGCTCGCCGCCCGCCTTCCCCGCCGGGTGCGGCTCGACGTGCCGTTCGGCGACCTGTCGACCTATCGGGTGGGCGGGCCGGTGGCGGTCCTGGCCCGAGTGACGAACACTGCCGAGCTCGAAGGGCTCGCCGAAGTTGTGGCGCGGCATCGGCCCCCGATCCTCGTGGTCGGGCGGGGCTCGAACCTGCTGGTCGGCGACGGCGGGTTCGCCGGTGTCGCGGTCGTGCTCGAAGGCGAGTTCGAATCGGTCGAACTTCCCGCGCCCGATGCCGAGCCGGCGGTCCGCGCCGGAGGGGCGGTGCCGCTCCCGGTGCTGGCCCGCCGGGCGGCCGACGCCGGCATCGCCGGGTTGGAGTTCTTCGTCGGGATCCCCGGGTCGGTGGGCGGAGCCGTGCGCATGAACGCCGGCGGACATGGACGCGAGACGGTCGACGTCCTGCGAACGGCGGCGATCGTCGATCTCCTCGCCGACGGCGCGGCCCGCTCGGCGCGGCGCTCGGTCGAGCAGCTCGACCTCGGCTATCGGCACTCGAACGTGTCCGCCTCCGACGTGGTGGTCTCGGCCGAGTTCGACGGGAGCCGCGACGATCCGGCGGCGTGCGCGGCCCGCGTCGCCGAGATCGTGCGCTGGCGGCGCGAGCACCAGCCCGGCGGCGCCAACGCCGGTTCGGTGTTCCGCAATCCGCCGGGGGACTCGGCCGGTCGCCTCATCGACGCCAGCGGCCTCAAGGGGCTCCGGGTGGGCGGCGCGATCGTCTCGCAGAAGCACGCGAACTTCTTCCAGGCCGACGCCGGCGCCACCGCCGCCGACGTCGCCCGCCTGGTGACCGAGGTCCAGCGCCGGGTGGCCGACGCCACCGGCGTGCAGCTCGTCCCCGAGCTCCTCATGGTCGGGAATGGGTTCGATGGCTCGTAGCCGCGCGGCGACCGGAGCGAGCTCGCCAGCGAGCGAGTGATGGAGGTCCCGGCATGACGACGGCGACGGCGCGCATCGACCCGCGAATGCGGGCGCGGCGGGTGGCGGTGGTCCGCGACCGAGGGCGCCGGCGCCTGCGCGTGCTGCTGGTCGTCGTGGGCGCGGTCGCGATCGGCGGCGGCGCGTGGCTGGTGGTCAAGTCCCCATTCCTCGACGTCGACCGGGTCCTGATCCGCGGCACGGCCCAGGTCCCGGCGGCCGAAGTCCGCGCGGCTGCCGACGTGCGCCCGGGCGACGCGCTGCTCCTCCTCGATGTCGGAGAGCTCGAGCGGCGCATCGAGGCGGTCCCCGCCGTCCGCGAGGCCCACGTTCGC
>JACDBD010000266.1 GCA_013695115.1 Actinomycetota bacterium
GCACGGCCGCGGGGCCCCGTGATCCGGGCACCGCCTGGATCCATGCTCTCCACTCCCTCGGCCTCCTCGGCGGCTGGAGCTACGTCGAGGGGGGGATGGGTCGCATCTCGTTCTGCATCGCCGACGCCGCCCGCGATGCGGGCGCGGCGGTCGCGGCGGGCGCGCCGGTGGCGGCCATCCGCCCCGGTGAAGGCGTCGAGCTCGCGGGCGGGGATCGCATCGAGGCGGCGACGGTCGTGTCGAACGCCGACCCCAAGCGGACGCTCGCCCTCTGCGGCGATGCCCACGTGCCGGCGGACTTCCGGACCCGCGTCGACGAGTGGCGCTGCCAGAGCCCGGTGTTGAAGGTCAACTGCGCGCTCACCCGCCTGCCCACGTTCACCGCCGCTCCCGACCGTCCCGACCACGTGTACCGGGCCCAGGTCGAGATCGGCCGCAGCATCGCTCACACCCAGGCCGCGTTCGAGGCGAGCCGGCGGGGCGAGCCCGCAGTCGAGTGGTGCGAGGTCTACTTCCAGACTCCCTATGACCCATCGGTCGCGCCGCCGGACCGCCACCTGATGAGCGTGTTCGCGCAGTACGCGCCGTACGAGCTCGCCGAGGGGGGATGGGACGACCGGCGGGACGAGATCGGCGATCTCGCCCTCGCCGTCATCGCCCGCTTCGCCCCCGACGTCGCCGACTGCGTAGAGGAACGCCAGGTGCTGGGACCACCCGACGTCGAAGCGCGCATCGGGCTCACCGGCGGCCACATCTTCCAGGGGGAATGCCTGCCCGACCAGATGTGGGAACGGCGCTTCGCGCCGCGCACACCGATCCCCGGCCTCTACCTGTGCGGCGCCGCCACCCACCCGGGTGGGTCGGTCATCGGAATCAACGGTCGTAACGCCGCCATGGCGGTGCTGGAGGACCTGGCGCTCAGCGAATGAGTAGCAACGGGGTGGCATCATGGGCCGGTGGCGATGACGAAGGACCTCCGGCCGATCGAACGCCGCGTGCTCGCGCTACGAGAAGCCGGCCTCGACGACGCCGCGATCGCCCGCAAGTTCCGTCGTAGTCCCGGGTTCGTGAAGCGGGTCGCGCTGCTCGCGGGCGCCCCCCACGAGCGGGCCGCGGTGACCCGTGACGACAGCCTCACCCCGCTGGAGCGGCGGGTCTTGAAGTGGCGAGAGCAGGGCGCCCGCCCCCAGGACATGGCGTGGCGGTTCCGTCGGTCCCCCGAGCACATCGCCCGGGTCGAGAAGCTCGCCCGCTACAAGCTCAAGCGCGCCGGCCGCTAGCGCCTCAGGCGGCGGCCACGTCGACGTCGCCGGGGAGGGCCACATCACCCGGGAGCGGCTCGCCGTGGCGGTCGACGCCACACAGCTTCCGCCAACCGCGCGGGATCCGGCCGCGCTTGAAGATCCCGGCGTCGAGCAGCGCCTTCAGGATGTTGCGGGTCGCGCAATGCCGGACCGCGACCCGCTCGGCTGAGCGGTTCACCGCCCGCCAGGTCTTGAACCCGGGCAGGCCGACCGAGGCGTACACACCCGGGTGCACGAACGTCGCGAACAGCCCGCCGATGATGAGCGGAGCGAAGTAGCGGACGCGGAGCCGCTGGAGCCGGCCCGCCCGGCCGTAGAGCTCGGGCAGAGTCGTGCGGGCGAACGACAGGTGCCGCGACTCCTCCTGACGGTGGTAGCGGTTCACGTCCCTCAGCAGGGGGTCGGTGTCGGGGTGCTCCGACGCGAGCTTCTGGAGCAGGTCGGGGATCTCCTCACCCGCCAGCACCAGCACCATGAGGAACGCCGGCATCTTGATGAAGCGTCGGATGTTGAACGTGGCGATCCGGTCGAACACGCCCCGGGCGAGCGGGTTCTTCGCTCGGGGGGCGAGCTCCTCGACCAGGCGGATGAAGGCGCGTTGATGGCGGGTCTCTTCGGCGATCTCGTGGAGCATGTAGGTGACCCGAGGATCGGAGACGTCGCGGCACTCGGCGATCTGGAGCGCGAAGCCGGAGTTGAGGACGGCTTCGAAGCGGATCCCCATCTCGAGCATGGCCGCCACTTCCTCGCGGGAGAGACGGGCCTTGGTCTCGGCGTCGAGATCGAGATCGAGGCCGCGGGTGGTGAGCAGCTCGTCGCCGATGACCTGGCCGGCACCGAGCGAGGACCAGTCGAACAGCTCCTCGGGCTCCAACACCTTGCGGACCGACGCGGTCGACAGTCGTCCGATGCGGTCGGAGGCGGTCCTGGGGGTTGTGGTGGGGGTCGCAGTCGCAGTTGCGGTCATGAGGTCACTCTACCCCACCAAATCGACAAATCAACGAGAATCATCAAATCCTCGAAAACACCCGCCTGACCTGGCAGAATGCACCCATGGCCGACGTCCTCGCCGCCGCGGCGGTCGCGGTCGGGAAGGGTGAGCGCACCCGGACCCGTCTGCTCGAGATCGCGGTGCGCCGCTTCGCCGCCGACGGGTACCGGCGCACGTCGGTCTCCGACATCGCCCGCGAGGCCGGCCTCACCCCGGCGGCCGCCTACGCCTACTTCGCCGGGAAGGAGGCGCTGTTCAAGGCGGCGGTCGACGCCGACGCCGGCGCCCTGATCGACAAGGCTCGGGCTGCCCTCCCGGACGCATCGATCCGCGAGCGCTTCGGCGTGCTGGTGGCCACCCTCGTCGAGCGGCTCGACGAGCATCCCCTCGCCCGGCGGGTCCTGGCCGGCCACGAACCCGAGGTCGTCGGGCGGCTGCTCGACATTCCGTCGCTGAAGGGGATCGTCGCCGACAACGCCGAGCAGCTGGCGGCGGCCCAAGAGACCGGGGAGGTGCGCGCCGATGTCGACCCCGTGCTGCTCTCCGAAGGCTTGGAGTCGATCGTCCTCGCGCTGCTGATGGCGTACCTCCAAGCCGGTGTCGAACCGGACTCGAGGCGGGCGGTCGCGGCGTTCTCGGTGCTCGACACCGCCCTGCGCCCGCCCAGCTAAGCGTCCCTTACCAACCGCCTGACCTCGGCGAGGCGCTCGAAGCTCTTCAGCACCTCGGCGTGGTCCTCGGCGAGGTGGCGAACGATCACGTCGGTGTACCCCATCGCCGCGTACTCGCGGAACCGTTCGGCCACCTGCTCGACACCGCCGTACGTACACGCCGACGGGTCGAAGCCGCGGTAGCCGCCGGCCACGACCGGCCCGGCCACCGCTTCGGCGTCGGCGTCGTCCGCGCCGACGTGGATGTCGCGCCGGATCGCGAATGCAGTCGGCTCCCGGTCGTGCGCGGCGGCGCGTTCGCGGTACAGGTCCAGCAACTCGCGGGCCTGGGCCGGAGTGGGGTCGGCGTTGGCGAGGAACCCGTCCCCGAGGCGGGCGGCACGGTCGACCGCGGGCTCGGCCGTCCCGCCGATCCACACCTCCACCGGCTCGGGCGGGATCGGCGAGATGCGGGCCTCGCGCACCCGGCAGGGGCCGTCGGCGCTCACGGTCTCGACCGCCAGCAGGCGACGGACGATGTCGAGGCCGGCCTCGAAGTGCGACGGGCGGCGGCGATGGTCGACCCCCATCCCCGCGAACTGCTGCTCGCCCCCACCGACGGCGCACGGCAGAATGAAACGCCCGGGCGCGAACGTGGCCAGTGTCCCGACCTGCTCGGCGACCAGCACCGGGTTCCACAGCGGCAACAGGAACAGCGCTCCGAACGGCCGGTCGCCCCACTCCGCCAGCAACCGGCCCAGCATCGGGGTGTTCTGGTAGTAGGGCACCGGCGTGACGTGGTGGTCGCCGACGAACAGCGAGTCGAGCTCCGCGTCCCATGCGGCCGCGGCCCGCTCGACGACCCAGCGAGCGCCGAGGCGCACGTCGTCGGTAACGAAGCTGGTCCGGAGCGAGACCCCGACGCGCATCGCGTCAACCTATCGGCGCTCTTGAAGCAACGCGCGCGATCGGCTAGACACCGCCATCCGGCGGTGCGCCAGGGGAGGCAATCGAATAATGGAAACCGGAGCCGGCCAGCAGCACGTCCAGACGGCAAACGTTCCCGGAAAGCCCGAGGAAGTCATCCAGTCGATCACGACCGGGCTGGCGGGCGTGCCCGGCTACACGATGGTCCCGACGAGCCCCACCTCGGTCGTGTTCACGCGCAAGTTCATGCCCCAGTGGGCCCTGATCACCGGCATCGTCGCCGGCCTGTTGACCTGCGTCGGCTTTCTCGTGCTGCTGGTGAAGGAGGAGGAGACGCTCAACATCACCGCGGTGGCGGCTGACGGCGGTTCCCGCCTCGACATCAACGGTGCCGCCAGCCCGGCGATGCGGACCCGGCTGACCGGCGTCGTCAGCACCCTCCCCACCAAGTAGCTCCCAGGAGATCGGCCCCGGCGGGAGTCGCCGGGCGCGCGACGATGCCGGGGTGAGCGTCCGCCAGGTCGACCTGAACGACGCCGACACCTTCGTCGCCGGCGTTCCCCACGAGTGGTTCGCGTGGTTGCGCGAGGAGGATCCGGTCCACCGGAACCCCGAGCTCGACGGGTCGGGCTTCTGGGCCGTGACCCGCTACGACGACGTCGTGACCGTGTCGCGCGACCCCGGGCTCTTCTCCTCGTGGCAAGGCTCGGCGCTCGTCGCTGACCTCCCGCCCGACGACCTCGAGGGGATGCGGCTCCAGCTGATCCACATGGACCCGCCCGAGCACACCGCCCTCCGGGCCATCGTCAACCGCGCCTTCACCCCTCGGATGATCGCGTCGCTGCGCGACCACGTGGCCGAGTTGACGACCGAGATCGTCGACGCGGTCGCGCCCAAGGGGGAATGCGACTTCGTCACCGAGGTCGCGGCGGAGCTGCCGCTCCAGGTGATCGCCGAGACGCTCGGCGTCCCCCGCGAAGACCGCTGGCGGCTGTTCGACTGGAGCAACCGCCTGATCGGGATGGAGGACCCGGAGTACGGCTCCGAGGACGCCGCCGAGGCCGACATCACCGCCAAGGTCGCGCTGGTGGAGATGTTCCAGTACGCCCACGAGCTGGCCGAGCGCAAGCGGACCGAGCCGGCCGGCGACCTGTGCAGCGTCCTGGTGCATGCCGAGGTCGATGGCCGTCGCCTCACTGACATCGAGTTCAACATGTTCTTCTTCCTGCTCGTGATCGCCGGGAACGAGACGACCCGCAACCTGATCTCGGGCGGGCTCCAGGCGCTGTGCGAGCACCCTGAAGCGCGCACCCGTCTCCTCGCCGACCCCGCCCTCCTGCCGACCACGGTCGAGGAGATGCTGCGATGGGTCAGCCCGGTCATGCAGTTCCGCCGCACCGCGACCCGCGACACCGAGCTCGCCGGCCGGGAGATCGCCCAGGGCGACAAGGTCGTCGTGTACTACGGGTCGGCCAACCGCGACGCCGGCGTGTTCGGCCCGACCGCCGACCGCTTCGACGGGGCCCGGGCCCCCAACAACCACCTGGCCTTCGGGTTCGGCACCCACTTCTGCCTGGGCGCCAGCCTGGCCCGGCTCGAGATCCGCACGATGTTCGCCGAGCTCCTCGGCCGCCTCCCCGATCTGGAGTTGGCGGGCGCGCCCGAGCGGCTGCGGTCCAGTTTCATCAACGGGATCAAGCACCTCCCGGTGCGCTTCACACCCGCGCCCTGAGTCCCAGGTTCTGGTTAATTGGGGGCCAGGCCTGGCTGTGACATGAGTCACAGCCGTGTAGTTCCGGTGGTTACTCGCCAGTAGGTTTCGGCGACCGCCCCCAGTGGCAACTACCGTTGGCGATCAGAAAGCCGGGCTCGCGGCGTCGAGCGGCGGAGTTCCTGTTCTTGGCTTTCTTCCCTAAATCCCCGGTTTGTGGCCGCGCGCGGTCCCGGCCCGGGGGCCCCCATCCCTCCAGGAGGAACGTCCATGCGTACCCGACTCGCATTGGCTGTCGGTCCGGCGGTGCTGGCCCTCGGCCTCGCCGTCGCCGTCACCCAGATCGCCCGAGGAGACAACCTCGCATCCGGGGAGCGTCCCGATTCGGGGCGGCCGGCCGCCGCCCCGGAAACCACCGTCTACGGCGACGCCCAGGCCGTCCAGCAGGGCGCGGCCGCAGCCGCCTATGCCGATGCCATGGCCCAGGCCGAGATCCAGCGGTACTGGCAGCTGATGGACGACGCCCGCCGGGCCGAGGCCGCCCGCCAAGCCGAGGCCGCCGCCCAGTCCCGCCAGCAGGGCTCGGGCTCGGCCCGGAGCCGCTGCGCCGGCGGCCTGGCCTGCATCCGGGAGTGCGAGTCGCACGGTAACTACGGCGCCGTGAGCAGCAGCGGCACCTATAGGGGCGCCTACCAGTTCGACCAGAGGACCTGGGAGTCG
>JACDBD010000292.1 GCA_013695115.1 Actinomycetota bacterium
GCTCATATCCCAGTAGGCCTTCAGGAGCGTGATCTTGCCGTCGTCGTCGACAAGAAAAGTCTCCACCGCGTCAAAAATCATCGTCGTGTCGCCGGTCTGGGCGTTGATGGTGAAGACCATCGCCGCCTCGGGGCCACAGACGACGACGTCCTTGGGCTCGAGGACGACCTTGTCCGCCATCGTGTGGACGGTGTCCCAGAAGGCGCCGATCCCCTCGTGGCCCTCGTGCGGCGGAGCACCGACCGGGTCGTGCCAGACGGCGTCGGGAGCAAACGTCGCCAGTAGCGCCGCGCGGCTGTCCTGGCGGTAGGCGTCGACGTAGGCGTCGACGGCGGCGCGAACCTGCTCGGGCGTCGGCACCGCCGGGACTCTATTCGGTCGACGCCGTCCCGGTGCTTGTGAGAGAATTCACAAAGTAGAGGAGGTGGTCCGATGAGGATCCTCGTGAGCGGGGGCGGCTTCGTCGGCGCCTACGCGGCCCTCCGGCTCGAGCGCCGGCTCCGCGGCAGCGGGCACGAGGTCGTGCTGGTCAACCCGGAGAACTACCTCCAGTACCAGCCGTTCCTCCCCGAGGCCGCTTCCGGGAACATCGAGCCCCGCCACGTCGTGGTGCCGCTGCGCGAAGTGCTGCGCCGCACCCGGCTGGTCGTGGGCGAGGTCGAGGCGATCGACCACGGCGCCCGCCGGGCCCGCATCCGCACGCTCGCCGACGAGCCGCTCGACCTCCAGTACGACGCCCTCGTCCTCGCGCCGGGATCGGTCTCCCGGGTCCTGCCCGTGCCCGGACTGGCTGACCGCGCCATCGGCTTCAAGACGATCGCCGAGGCCATCCACCTCCGCAACGTCGTGCTGTCGCGACTCGAGGCCGCCGCCGATACCACCGACCCCGAGCACCGGCGCGCCCTGCTCACGTTCGTGTTCGTGGGGGGCGGCTACGCCGGCGTCGAGGCGCTGGCGGAGCTGGAGGACCTCGTCCGCGCCGCTCTCCGCCGCTACCCCGAGCTCCACGACGTCCATCCCCGCTGGGTGCTGGTCGAGGCGGCCGCGAGCCTCCTCCCCGAGCTCGACGCCGGGCTGGCGCGCTACGCGCAGGCGCTCCTCGCCCGCCGCGGCGTCGACGTGCGGCTCGAGACCCGACTCGATTCTGCCGAGGGCGGCGTCATGCGACTCTCCGACGGCGACGTCTTCGCGGCCGAGACGTTGGTGTGGACGACCGGTGTGCGCCCGCACCCGTTGACGGCCCAGACCGGCTTCCCCGTCGACGACCAAGGTCGCATCGCCACCGACGAGTACCTGCGCGTCCTCGACGAAGCCGGCGAGGCCATTCCCGGCGCGTGGGCGGCGGGCGACTGCGCCGCCGTACCCGACCCTGTCACCGGGCGACCCTGCCCGCCCACGGCCCAGCACGCCCTCCGCCAGGCCCGGTGCCTGGCCGACAACCTGGTCGCCACCATCGAAGGCCGTCCCCTCCGGCGCTTCCGCTACCGCAACCGCGGGCAGCTGGTCTCCCTCGGCCGCTACCGGGGCGTGGCCCAGCTGCCGGGCCGGATCCGCATCCGCGGCTTCTGGGCGTGGTGGCTCCATCGCACCTACCACCTGGCGATGATGCCGACGCTGAACCGGCGGGTGCGGATCGCGCTCGACTGGACGGTGACGCTGCTGTTCCCCCGCGACATCACCGCGCTGGGCTCGCTCCAGCGGCCACGCGAGGCCTTCGAGCGGGCGGCCGAGCCCCCGCCGGGCACGCTCCCGGAGTCGCGGCGCCGGGCTCCGGTCACGCGCGACCCGGGCACCGCCCGGCTGGCCCGGCCCTGACGCCGGCTACTCCACGACGAGATCCTCGAGGCCAGGCGCGGACGGGGGAAACTGCGGGTCCAGCGCCCCGATCGCGTCGACCAGGATCGTCGCCACCGCGACGTCCCGCACCCACTTGTGGTCGGCGGGGACGACGTACCACGGCGCCCACTCGGTCGACGTCGAGGTGATCGCGCGCTCGTAGGCGGCCTGGTACTCATCCCAGCGGGCGCGGACGCTCAGATCTCCCTTCCGGAACTTCCAGCGCTTCTCGGGGTCATCGAGACGGGCCTGGAGCCGCTCGCGTTGCTCGTCGCGCGAGATGTGGAGGAAGACCTTGACCGGGGAAGTCCCCTCTTCGACGAGCATGCGCTCGAACTCGCGCAGGTGCCGATAGCGGAGCTCGCAGCGGCTCTGGTCCACCACGCCCCCGAGCAGCGCCGCCACCACGTCCTCGTAGTGGGACCGGTTGAACACGCCGAGCTGACCCCGCGGTGGGCACTGGGCGTGAATGCGCCACAGGTAGTCGTGGGCGAGCTCGGCGTCGCTCGGAGCCTTGAACGCCGCGACCCGGAGACTCTGGGGATTGAGGCCGGTGAGCACCCGCCGGATCGCGCCGTCCTTGCCGGCCGTGTCCATCCCCTGGAGCACCAGGAGCACGCTGCGGGTCGCCTCCGCCCACAGCCGGTCGTGGAG
>JACDBD010000320.1 GCA_013695115.1 Actinomycetota bacterium
GATCAAGGGCGTGTTCAGCCAGCCGTCAGAGAGCGCGCATGAGGGCCCGGCCAAGTTCCTGATCGACTACACCTCCCGGCCGGCGGGCCTCAGCATCGGCACCCTCCTGATCATCTTGGGAATCCTCGGCATCGTGGGCGCAGTGCTGGCGCAGGCACGTGTCCTCGCACTGGTCGCCGGCGCCGGCGGGATTGTCGTCGGCGTCCTGTTCATGTACCAGGTCAAGAGCATCGTCGATGACTTCGGTAAAGACTCCGGCGTGAGCTTCGGCGACCTCACCGGGATCGGCGCCTACCTCGCGATCATCGGCGGCGCGGTGGCGCTGGTCGGCGGGATCCTGTCCCTGCGGAGCACGTGACGTGGCCGAGTCGAAGGCCGGCGCCGATGCTCCGTCGGAGCCGCTGAACCTGGCGCCGATCGCGGCGATCCTGGTCATCGCCGGGCCCGTACTCGTCGCCATCTCGAGCTTCCTCGAATGGGCGGGTCGCAACTACAAGCCCGCCGACGATCCGCAGACATTCGGCGGGTTCGAGGTGCCGGCGAAGTTCCTGATCGACAGCAAGTCGAACCTCGACGGGTCCGGCCTGCCGCTGGGCATCCTCGTTCTGGTCGTGGTCGCGATCGCGCTTGTCGGCGTGCTCGCCCCCGTCCCGCGCGCCCGGCTCTGGATCTGGGTCGGCGGTGCGCTGCCAGTCGTGCTCGTCGGTCTGTACGTGATCCAGCTGAACGACTTCATGGACCGTGTCAACAAGGGCCCGTTCCGCGGACCAGGCGGCTTCGGGGTGCGGAACACCATCGGCTTCGGCGCGGTCCTGTGCGGCTTCGGCGGCGCGGTTACGTTGACAGGCGCTGCCCTCGGCTGGTTCGCCGGCCGCCGTTCCTGAGAGGAGCACCTCGGGGCGGCGCGACCAGGGGGCACTACCCTCGACACCTGATGGCAGTTGAGGAAAACGAGATCCACGGCGAAGGCGAGGGGGGCGCGCCCGTCGCTCCGGTCGCCCATCCGATCGAAGAGCGGCTGGAGCAGCTCGACAAGCTGCGGGAGGAGGCGCTGAACGCCGCCGCCCCCGCCGCGGTCGAGCGTCAGCACCAGCGGGGCAAGCTCACCGTCCGCGAGCGACTCGACCTGCTCCTCGACCCGGGGTCGTTCGTCGAGCTCGACATGCTCGCCCGCCACCGGGCCCACGGCTTCGGGATCGAGAACAACCGGCCCCTGACCGACGGCGTCGTCACCGGATGGGGCACGGTCGACGGCCGCAAGATCTTCGTCTTCGCCCAGGACTTCACCCTCTTCGGTGGCGCGCTCGGCGAGGTCTACGCCGAGAAGATCCACAAGGTGATGGACCTGGCCGAGTCGGTCGGCGCGCCCGTCGTCGGCCTCAACGACGGTGGCGGCGCCCGCATCCAGGAGGGCGTGGTGTCGCTCGCCTCCTACGGCGGCATCTTTCACCGCAACGTGAAGTCGTCGGGTGTCATCCCCCAGATCAGCGTGGTGCTCGGCCCCTGCGCCGGCGGCGCCGTGTACTCCCCCGCCATGACCGATTTCGTCTTCATGGTCAAGGGCATCTCCAACATGTTCATCACCGGGCCCGACGTCGTGAAGACCGTGACCGGCGAGGACGTCACCCAGGAGGAGCTCGGCGGCGCGATGACGCACGCGTCCAAGTCGGGCGTGGCCCAGTTCGTCACCGACGACGAGAAGAGCTGCATCGAGCAGGTGCGTTACCTGCTCTCGTTCCTCCCGTCCAACAACCTCGAGGACCCGCCCTACTTCGAGCCCGAGGACGACGCCGACCGGCGCTGCGAGGCGATCGTCGAGCTCATCCCCGACGCCCCCAACAAGCCCTACGACATGAAGAAGGTCATCGCCGAGATCGTCGACGACGGCGAGTTCTTCGAGGTCAACCAGTACTGGGCGATGAACATCGTGTGCGGCTTCGCCCGCGTCGACGGCCACGTGGTCGGCATCGTCGGGAACCAACCCCAGGTGCTGGCGGGCACGCTCGACATCGACGCGTCGGAGAAGGCGGGCCGGTTCGTGCGCACCTGCGACGCGTTCAACGTGCCGTTGGTGACGTTCGTCGACGTGCCCGGCTTCTTGCCCGGCACCGACCAGGAGTACGGCGGGATCATCCGCCACGGCGCCAAGCTGCTCTACGCCTACTGCGAGTCGACGGTGCCCCGGGTGCAGATCATCACCCGCAAGGGCTACGGAGGCGCGTACGTGGTCATGAACTCGAAGTCGATCGGCGCCGACCTCGCCTTCGCCTGGCCGTCGGCCGAGATCGCGGTCATGGGCCCGCAGGGTGCGGTCGGCATCATCTTCCGCAAGGAGATCGAGGCCGCCCCCGATGCCGACGCCCGTCGGGCCGAGCTCATCGAGGAGTACACCGAGCGATTCGCCAACCCCTATAGCGCGGCAGAGCGGGGCTACATCGACGACGTCATCGACCCCCGCGACACCCGCCGGGTGCTCGTGCGGTCGCTCGAGATGCTCCGGACCAAGAAGGAGAAGCTCCCGCAGCGCAAGCACGGCAATGTGCCCCTCTGAGCATGAGAGCGGCAGCAGCGTTGCAGTGCGGGACGATGAGGCGATGAAGATCGAGTCGCCGCCGCTCCAGGTGATCTCGGGGGACGCGACGCCCGACGAGGTGGCCGCGATCACCGCCGCCCTCGCCACCGTGTCCGCCGAACGGGAAGC
>JACDBD010000322.1 GCA_013695115.1 Actinomycetota bacterium
GTTGAGGCTCTCGCGAGCGCCCGGCCGCAGGAGGAAGAACACGACCACGTTGACCGCCAGCCCCGCCGCGCCCACCACGAGCATTGGGCCGGCGTGGACGTCGGGTTCGTCGCCGAGGCGGAGCCCCGCTTCCACCAGGAGGTAGCCGGCCACGCCGAGGAGGAGGACGGCGTTGGCGAGGGCGGCCAGGATCTCGAGCCGATACAACCCGAACGTGCGGGAGCCGTCGCCCGGGCGGCGCGCTGCCCGGGTGGCCAGACCGATCGCGGCCACCGCCATCCCGATCCCGACCGCGTCGGTGAGCATCTCGGCGGCATCCGAGAGCAGCGCGAGCGAGCCGGTCAAGAAGGCCGACACCACCTCGACCACCATGAACACGAGGGTGACGACGAGCGCGATGCGAAGCCGACCGGCGTGACGCGCGCCGGCGCGCACCTCACCGTGCTCGTGACCGGGGCTCACCCCGGCGATGCTACGAGCAGCCGAGGGCGGCCCGGATCTTGGCCAGGTTGTCCGCCATCACCGCCAGGTAATCCCCTCGGTCGCTCCGGCTCTCGAGGGGGTTGAGCACTTCCGTGCGCAAGCCGCCGGCCTCGCGCGCCAGCGTCTCGGCGATCTCGGGTGAGAGCAGCTCCTCGGTGAACACCGTCGTCACGCCCTCGTCGCGCGCGAGGTCGGCCAGCTCGGCGAGGCGGCGGGCATCGGGCTCGGCATCGGGAGACAGCCCGGCGACTCCCTCGACGCGCAGTCCGTAGCGGTCGGTTAGATAGCCGAAGGCGTCGTGCGCGGTGACGACGAGGTCCCGCTGACAGGTGGCCAATCCGGCCCGGTAATTCTCGTCGAGGGCGCGCAGCTCGCCCCGAAGATCGTCGGCATTGCGTCGGAAGGCCGACTCGTGAACAGGGTCCGCGTTCACGAGGGCGTCCTCGATCGCGCGCACGACGTCCTGCGTCAGCACGGGGTCGAGCCATACGTGGGGGTCACCTTCAGCGAGCGCGTCATCGGGGAGCTCGTCGAGCACCTCGACGGTCGGGCCGTCCCGCCGGGCGGCGCCATCCTCGACCGCGGGCTGGAACCCGTCGCCGAGCACGACCACGACCTCGGCATCCAGGACGTCATCCACCTGCCGGGTCGTGAGCTCCAGATCGTGGGGCTCCGCGCCCGCGGGCGTCAGGTCGGTGACGTTGACGCGGTCGCCCCCGACGCGCTCCGCCACCCACGCCAGCGGGTAGAAGCCGGCGACGACGTCGACTCCCGCCCGGTCCCCGTCGTCGGGCGCGCAGCCCGTCGCGGTCATCCCGAGAACGGCGGCGATCGCCGCCGCCAGACTCCGCCGCACGCCGATGCCCCCTCCCGGTACTGTAATGAGAATGAATCTTAGTAACGGGGTCGCCCCGGTGCTCAGCGCCCGGGGCGTCTCGTTCGCCTACGGGCCCGAGCCGGTGCTGGAGGACGTCGGCGTCGAGCTCAGTTCGGGGGAGTTCGTGGCGCTCGTGGGCCCGAACGGCTCGGGGAAGTCGACGCTGGTGCGCGTGCTCGTCGGGCTCCTGACGCCCCGGTCGGGCACCGTGCGCCTGTTCGGCGAACCCCCCGACCGGCTGCGCCGCCGGTGGCGCGTCGGCTACGTCCCCCAGCGGCTGCGGATCGCGCCCGACCTCCCCGTCACGGTCGGAGAGGTCGTCGCCACCGGTCGGCTGCCCCGACAGGGTTGGTGGCGGCGAACGCGGCCGGCCGATCGGGCCGCGGTCGACCACGCGCTCGAGTCGGCGGGGCTGGCCGACCTCCGCCGCCGACCGCTCGCCGAGCTCTCGGGTGGGCAGCAGCAGCGTGTGCTCATCGCCAAGGCGCTCGCGAGCGAGCCCGAGTTGTTGATCCTCGACGAGCCGGTCGCCGGCGTCGACGCCGCCGCCCAGCGCCAGTTCCGCGACTCGCTGGTACACCTGGTCGAAGAACACGGCGCCGCCGTGCTCCTGATCTCGCACGAGCTGGGGGCGGTCGCCGACGACCTTGACCGGGTCATCGTCCTGAAGCGCCGGGTCGTCTTCGACGGGCCGCCGGCCGAGCTCGCCGCCACCGGCGTCAGCCTCGGCATCCACGCCGACGACCTGCCGCTCTGGCTCGAGGAGCTGGCCTGATGGACGCGATGCCGGGCATGCCGTGGCCGTTGCCGTGGCCGTTCGACCGCACCTACATGCAGCTCGCGCTGGTGGCGGGCATGGTCGTCGGCGCGGCCGCGCCGTGTGTCGGCACGTTCCTGGTGCAGAAACGGCTCTCATTGCTCGGCGACGGGCTCGGCCACGCCGCGGTCGCCGGCGTGGGTGCCGGGCTGCTGGTCGGCACCGGCCCGACGTGGACCGCGCTCGCGGTCGCGGTCGGCGCGGCCGTGGTCGTCGAATGGCTCCGGACCCGAGGGAGCGCGTCGGGCGATCTCGCGCTCGCGCTGATCTTCTACGGCGGGATCGCCGCCGGTGTCGTGCTCGCCAGTCGCTCCACCGACGCCAACCTCCAGCCCTACCTCTTCGGTTCCATCCTCACCGTGGGCGCCGACGACGCGTACGCGGTGCTCGGCCTCGGCGCCGCCATCGTCGCGACCGTCGCGGTGACCGGCCGCGCGCTGCTGGCGGTCGTGCTCGACGAGGAGTCGGCCCGGGTCTCGGGCATCCCGGCGCGCCTGTTGAACGTGCTCCTGGCGGTGCTCACCGCCGTCACCATCGTCGCCTCGATGCGGGTGGTCGGCGTGCTCCTGGTGGCGGCGCTCATGGTGCTCCCGGTGGCGAGCGCCCGGCTCGTGGCGCGCTCGTTCCGGGGGACGATGCTGGGCGCGGTGGCGGTCGGCTTGACCTCGGTCGTGCTGGGGCTGGCGGCGTCGCGTCAGTGGGCGCTGGCGTCGGGCGGCACGATCGTGCTGGTCGCGGTGGCGACGTTCGTCGTCGTGTCGGTGTTCCAGGCAGTCCGGGCCGGTGCCGCGAGACCGGACGCGGGCGGGCTTCTCAGTGGCCCCGGTTAACAGACCGCGCTGACGTACGGGTACGGGTTCACCGCGCCGCCGCCGCCCGGGTGGACCTCGAAGTGGGTGTGGGTCGGCCCGCCGCTGGCGTCGCCGGTGTTGCCGACGTAGCCGATCACCTCGCCCTGCGAGACGTGGCGCGAGCCACCTTCGTAGGAGTCGAGGTGGAAGTAGTAATAGAGGTTGCCGTCGTCACCGCGGAGCGAGACGCCGAGGCCGGGTCGACCCCCGGCGCTGCGCATGGTGGCAACGCCTCCGACGACCGCGACGTTCGGCGTCCCCCGCGGTGACATCAGGTCGACGCCCATGTGCGGTCCCTGCGGGCGGGGGTGGCCCCACGAGTCGATGAACGAGACCGCGCCCCGGATCGGGCAGACGATCCCGCCGACACCGGCCGGGGTAGCGGATGGCTGCGACCGCGACGACCCCGCCCGGTCCCGCGCCTGGCGCTCGGCCTCCTCGCGGGCCGCCTGCTGGCGCTCGGCCTCCTGGCGGGCAGCTTCGAGCTGGCGGATCTGCTCCTCCACCTGCGCCTGGGCCTGCTGGGCGGCGGTGAGCTCGGACTGGATCGACCGGGCCTCGGCCTCCATCGCCGCCAGCGCGTCCTCGGCTTCTCGCCTCCGCTCCTCGAGGTCGTCGCGGCGCTCCTCGAGATCGTCGTTGAGTTGGGCGAGCTCGTCGACGGCGGCGTTGTCGGCGGCCGACGCCTCGGCCAGGAGCTTCTCGCGCCGGACGGCGGTGATCGGCTCGTCGTCGCCGAGGCCGGCGAGCGGGCTGTCGCCGCCGCGGTTCTTGTAGGCCGAGACCGCCCGCCGTTCGACCGCGACTTCGAGGACGCCGGCGCGTGCCCGCGCGGACTCGATCGCGGCCTCGAGCTCCTCGATCTCGCCCGTGATCTCGGCGTGGCGGGTCTGGGCCTCGTCGTAGCGGGCGGTGGCCTCGTCGGCGGCCTCCCGGGCGGCGGCCACCCGGGCCT
Organism: Actinomycetota bacterium; assembly: GCA_013695115.1. GTDB lineage: Bacteria > Actinomycetota > Acidimicrobiia > IMCC26256 > JACDBD01 > JBPCMN01. The sequence continues at coordinate 3,984 of JACDBD010000322.1, forward strand.
TGGCGTCGTCGAGCGGATCGGCCGCGCCCGCGGGCCCGGTGACCG
>JACDBD010000327.1 GCA_013695115.1 Actinomycetota bacterium
CTGGTACTCGGCGCGCGCGTCGCCGAGACCGCCGCTGCGTGGCCCCGCCACGCCCGCGCCGCCAACCGGGCGATCGCGTGGTGGCTGCGCCGACGGGGCCTGGGGGACGTGCGCGACCTCGGTCCGATGCGCGCCGCACCGCGAGTAGCGCTCCTCGACCTCGGACTGCGCGACCGGCGTTGCGGGTGGCCCCTCGAGATGGTGGTGGCGGCGGCGGCCGCGGGATGGCGGGTCCGGGAGGTACCCGTGTCCTACGCGCCCCGCGTCGGCCGGTCGAAGGTCACCGGGACGGTGGGGGGCACGGTCCGGACGGTGCTCGACATGGCCCGCGTGGCCCGGTGAGTGCGCCCGCGTCCGCACCGCCGGCACTCGAGGTCGAAGGGGCTGTCGGCGCTGCGCCCGTCCTGGCGGCCGAGCGGTGGCTCGGCGTGCTCACCAGTGCCGACGAGAGCGTCCTGGCGCGAGTCGAGCCCCCCGTGCTCGACGTGGGGTGCGGACCGGGGCGGCACGTCCTCGCGCTCGCCGAGCGCGGAACCGTGACGCTCGGTATCGACGTCACGCCCGGCGCGGTCGGGCTCGCGCGCGGTCGGGGCGCACCCGTGCTCGAACGCTCGGTGTTCGACCGCGTCCCGGGCGCTGGGCGGTGGGCGAGCGCGCTGCTCCTCGACGGCAACATCGGGATCGGAGGCGATCCGGTCGCGCTTCTCACGCGGGTCGCGGCCCTGCTCGAGCCGAGCGGTCGCGTGCTCGTCGAGCTCGACCCACCCGACCGGGAGTCGACGCTCGACGTCATGCGACTGCGCGTTGGCGGGATCCCCGGCCCGTGGTTCGCCTGGGCACGAGTCGGCGTCGGCGCCATCGGCGCGGTGGCCGGCCGGAGCGGGCTGCTCGTCACCGAGAACTGGACCGCGGGCGACCGATGGTTTGCTGCCCTTGCGCGTCCGCGATCGCCATGGACGGCACCGGTGTCGTAGCCCGGGTGCGCGCGGCGCGCGCCCGGGCGTTCCCGAGCCGCCTCCACGACGACCGGATCGCGGCCATCCTCGGCATCGCGCTCGGTGTCGCCTTCGCGACCTGCTTCGTCACCGGCGTGCTGTCGTACCTGATCCAGGACCCGCCGGCGTGGTTCCGATGGCCGCCGCGCCCCGCCGGGCTCTACCGGGTCACGCAAGGTGTGCACGTGATTGCGGGCATCGCCTCGATCCCTCTTCTCTTCGCCAAGCTCTGGGTCGTCTACCCGAAGCTCTTCAGGTGGCCGCCGTTCGAAGGGGTCGCGCACCTGATCGAGCGGGTCGCACTAGTGCCGCTCATCGCGGGTGGGCTGTTCCAGGTGTTCAGCGGCCTCGCCAACGTGAACCTGTGGTACCCGTACCCGTTCGGGTTCCGCGGCGCGCACTACTGGGTGGCCTGGATCACGATCGGGGCGCTCGTCGTGCACGTAGGAGCAAAGTGGGCCACGACCCGCGCCGCGCTGGCGCGCACCTACGATGCCGGCCTGCCGATGGGCGCCGACCAGGCCGGCCTCGACCGGCGCGGCTTCCTCGGGGCGGTGTTCGCGACCTCGGGCCTGCTCGCGCTGTTCACCGCCGGCCAGAGCGTCCGGCCCCTCGAGCGGCTCGCGCTCCTCGCGCCCCGCCGGCCCAACGAGGGCCCGCAGGGATTCGCGGTCAACCGCACGGCCGCGGGCGCAGGTGTGGTGGCAGCGGCGCGCGACCCCGGCTACCGACTCGTGGTGGAGGGCAAGGTCGAGCGGCCGCTTCGCTTCTCGCTCGACGAGCTCCGCACGATGCCCCAGCACGAGGCCAGCCTCCCGATCGCGTGCGTCGAAGGCTGGAGCACGACCCAGCGGTGGCGCGGCGTGCGGGTGCGCGACCTGCTCGACCGGGCGGGAGCATCCGATGACGCGGAGATAACAGTCCGCTCGCTCGAACGGGGAGGACCGTCCCGGTCGGCACAGGTCAACCGCTGGCACGCCCGGGATCGCGACACCCTCCTCGCGCTCGAGGTGGCGGGCGAGCAGCTCGACCTCGACCACGGCTTCCCCGTCCGGCTCATCGGGCCCAACCGCCCCGGCACGATGCAGACGAAATGGGTCGAGCGGCTGGTGGTGCGATGAGCGGTCGCGCCGCTGTCCCACCGCGCCCCGGCCGCGCCTTCTGGCTCGGGCTCGCCCTCGGAGGCGGTGTGCTCGCGTACGGCGTCGCCGGCGCGCTGGCGTCCGACCGCACGCAGCCGGGCGCACT
>JACDBD010000338.1 GCA_013695115.1 Actinomycetota bacterium
GCACCCGGTCGGCCAGCCCCGCATTCAGCACCGCCCCGAAGACGGACGGGCCGATGGCGCCGCCGAGGATCCGGAACAACCGGCGAGTCGCAGTCGCCTGGCGAACCTGCGGAGTACGAGAGCCCGATCGACCCCCGCGTCTTCACGCGGACCCCACGGATCGGCGCGCCGCAGGCATCCGACCTCGCGCAGGAGGCCCGTCTCATCAGGGACGCGACCGAGCCGCAGCTCGCCCCCGAGATCGTCGAAGCGCGACTTGGTCGTCGTGGCCCGCAGCCGCCCGACCCCGACGACACGCCGGACGAGTTGGCATTCGGAAAGGGTGCCGGGGGGCCCGCGGTGCGTTTCGAGAAGGTCGTCGAAGACAACCTCGACCCTGTCGGCCCCGGGCTCAGCGACACCGGCCTCGACCCCGTCGGTGGCGCTCCGCCCGACGACGGCCTCCATCCTGCCGGCGGCGCGCCGCCCGACGACGGGCTCGGTCCCCACGAGGTGCGGATCGACGACCCGGGCCCGCACGGCGAGCCCACCGAGGTCGACATCGACTGAACCCGAACGGTCCCGGCGCCGCCGGGGGGCAGCGACGCCGGGACCGATGTCGCGGTGTTGAGGTCAGCTAGGACGCGCTGGTCTCGGCCGGCTCCTCGTTCTCCTGCTCGCCTTCCGGCGGGCCTTCGCCCTCGGGACGCTCGGGCTTCTCACCGTTCACGAGCGCGGTCATGCGCTCGTGAAGCTCGGCCTTCTTCTCGTCGGCCTCCGCCTGGGTGAGGTCGCCGGCGGCGACCTTCTCGTCGATGCGGGCGCTGACGTCCGCAACGAGAGCGTCGACGACCGTCCGCGGGTCGACATTGTTGGCCTGGGCGACCTGCGCGATGGTCTGGTCGTTCTGCAGTGCCTCGCGCAGTGCGTCCTGCTCGATGCCGATGGCCGCCGCCGCCGCCTCGAGGTGACGACCACGGTGCCCGCCGCTCCGGCAGGGACCACGCTCCTCGCCCTGAGGCTCCTCCTCCTGGGCAACGGCGAGAACCGGGCCGAAGAGCGCACCTCCGGCGAGCGCCGAACCTGCCATTGCGAGGCAGGCGACTGACCGCTTGACCTTCATGACGTGCTCCTTCTGTTGTGGGTCACGGACGGGGGATCACCCGCCGATGATCACGATGCGCCATCAACCTGCGAGAACCCTGGGGACGCCCGCCGAACCGGGGAAGAGGTCGGTGATCGGACGGTAAGGGGGGCCTCAGGTGCGGATTGGGCGATGATGGGCGGGTGAGCGAGGCGCCCGAGACCCGGTATGCCCGCAACGGCGAGGTGCATCTCGCCTACCAGGTGATCGGCGACGGCCCCATCGACCTCGTCCTGTTCGGGACGTTCGTCTCCAACGTCGAGCTCAACTGGGAGAACCCGTCGATCACCCGGTTCCTGCGGGGCCTGGCGTCGTTCTCACGGCTCATCGTCTTCGACAAGCGCGGCGTCGGGATGTCCGACCCCGCCGCCAGCCACCGCCCACCGACCCTGGAAGAGCGGATGGAGGACGTGCGCGCGGTCATGGACGCCGCCGGCTCCGAGCAGGCGGCCCTGTTCGGCACGTCGGAAGGCGGGCAGCTCGCGGTCCTGTTCGCGGCCACGTACCCCGAACGAACCCCGGCCGCGGTGCTCTTCAGCGCGCTCGCATGCGCCCGGCGCACCCCTGACTACCCGGCCGGGTACCCGGAGTCGGTCATCGAGGAGATCCTCGAGATCGTGGAGGGTGACTGGGGCGGCGACGGCGTCCTCGATGTGGTCATGCCCAGCGTCGGGGACGACCCGCGGGCTCGGGCGTGGTGGCGCAGCTACTTCCGCAGATCGGTGAGCCCGGGTGCCGCGGCCGCGCAGCTCCGGCTCAACATCGAGGGCGATGTCCGTCACGTGCTGGGTGCCGTGCAGGTGCCCATGCTCGTGCTCCACGCCCGGGACGACGCGTTCGTCCGGGCCGACCACGGCCGGTATCTCGCTGAGCACATCCCCGGGGCGCGCTACGTCGAGCTCGACGGTGGCGACCACCTGCCCTACATCGGCGCGGCCGATGCGATCGTTGCCGAGACTCGCGAGTTCCTCACCGGTGTGCGCGAGCCGGCCGAGCCCGACCGGGTGCTCGCCACCGTCCTGTTCAGCGACATCGTGGGTTCGACGGAGCAGGCCTCTGCGCTCGGCGACCGGCGCTGGCGCGACACGCTCGATGCGCACGACACCGCGGTCCGGCGCCAACTCGAACGGTTCCGCGGCCGAGAGGTCAAAGCCACCGGCGACGGGTTCCTCGCAACCTTCGACGGTCCCGCCCGGGCCATCCGGTGCGGGTCGGCGATCCGCGAAGCCACCCGCGCCGTCGGCGTCGACGTCCGCGTGGGGCTCCACACCGGCGAGAT
>JACDBD010000345.1 GCA_013695115.1 Actinomycetota bacterium
GCCCCGCACCGCGCCTTGAACGCGTCGGGATCGGTCGCGGGATCGGGGCTGGTCGGGTCGGGCAGCGGCTCCCAGGGCTCGAGCCATTCGCGGCTGCGCTCGCGCACCGCCCGCCACTTCTCGAAGTCGGTGCTCTTGAGCGGGCGCAGGTCCACCCGGGGACCGCTCAGCGCGTCGTCCTTCTCCTTCATGACGCCGCCGCGATCGCGTCGAGTGCAGCCGGGTCCTCGAGCCCGGACAGGTCGCCGCGCTCACCACCGGTGGCGACGGCGCGGATGGCGCGGCGCATCACCTTCGCGCTGCGGGTCTTGGGGATGGCGCGAGTGAAGCGGATGCCCGACGGCGCGAACGACTTGCCCAACCGGTCCGACACGAGCGCGACGAGCTCGGCCCGCAGTTCCTCGCCGGGTTCGGCGCCGGGCGCAGCGACGACGAAGCACCACAGCGCTTCGCCTTTGACCTCGTCGGGCAGCCCGACCGCGGCGGCTTCCACGACCGCAGGGTGCTCGACCAGCACGGATTCGACCTCGGCCGGGCCGAGGCGCTTGCCCGCGACCTTGATGGTGTCGTCGGAGCGGCCGTGCAGGAACCACTGGCCGTCCTCACCGACCGACGCCCAGTCGCCGTGCCACCACACGCCGGGCCACCGCGACCAGTAGGTGTCGAGGTAGCGCTGCGGGTCGCGCCAGATCCCGCGGGTCATACCCGGCCACGGCTTCGTGCACACGAGCTCACCGACCTCGCCCCGCACCGGTCGACCGGCGTCGTCGTACACGTCGATCGCCATCCCGAGCGCGGGTCCGCCCAGCGAGCAGGGCGAGATGGCCTGGGGGATGTGGACGGACAGGAAGCAGGCGCCGACCTCGGTGCCGCCGGAGATGTTGATCACCGGGCAACGCCCGCCGCCGACGGTGTCGAAGAACCAGCGCCACGGCGCCTCGTTCCACGGCTCGCCCGTCGAACCGAGGATGCGCAGCGACGAGAGGTCGTGGGCAGCGACGGGCACGTCGCCGTGGGCCATGAGGGCGCGCACGAGCGTGGGCGAGACGCCGAGCACGTTCACCCCGTGCCGCTCGACCAGCGACCACAGTCGGTCGGGCCCGGGATGGTCGGGCGCGCCGTCGTAGAGGAGGAGGGTGCCGCCGTTGGCGAGCGTGCCCACGATCTCCCACGGGCCCATGATCCAGCCGATGTCGGTGAGCCAGAACAAGGTCTCGCCCGCCCGCAGGTCCATCTGGAACGCGACCTCCTCGGCGATCTTGACCAAGAATCCGCCGTGGACGTGCACCGACCCCTTGGGCGTGCCGGTCGTGCCGCTCGTGTAGGCGACGAACAGGGGGTGCTCGCTGTCGACCGCCGCAGCCTCGACGGGACCGGGCGCGTCGGCGAGGAGGTCCGCCAGCATGACGTCGCGTCCCGCGTGTATCGGGACGTCCTCGCGTCCGAGGCGGGAGACGACGACGACCGTCTGCACCGACGGGACCGACGCGACCGCGGCATCGGCGGTCTCCTTCATCGGCACCGGCTTGCCCCGGCGGGCGAACCCGTCGGCGGTGATCACGGCCTTGGCTTCGGCGTCGCCGAGGCGGAGGGCGACGGCCTCGGCGCCGTAGCCGGAGAAGATCGGCAGGAACATCGCGCCGAGCTTGGCCACCGCCAGGAGGGCGGCGACCGTCTCCGGCACCATCGGGAGGAACAGCCCGACCGCGTCGCCCTCGCCGATGCCGCGGGCGGCGAGCCCGGCGGCGATGCCGTCGGTCAGGACGCGCAGCTCGGCATAGGTGAGGGTGCGGGTCTCGCCCTCTTCCCCCTCCCACACGACCGCGGGCTGGTCGCGCCTCGCCGGGTCGGCGGCGTGGCGATCGAGGCAGGTCACGGCGAGGTTGAGGCGCCCGCCCACGAACCATTTCGTCCACTCGATGCTGTCGGACGAATCCAGGACCTTCTCGTACGGCGTGGCGAACTCGATCCCGAGGAAAGCCACCACCGCGTCCCAGAACCACTCCGGGTCGGCGATCGAGCGCTCGAGCAGTGCCGGGAAGTCGGCGATGCCGTGTTCCGCCGTGAACCGGCCGACATTGCTGTCGGCGACGAACTCGGGCGGCGGCCGCCACGCGATCTCGGGCACGGGCAGCAGGCTACCGAGGCGTCATCGGACGAAGAGGTGCCAACCCAACCAGAGCCAGCCGAGGAGGAGGATCGCCCGGGCGACCCCATTGCGGAGGAGCCGGTCGAGCGCGTCGCCCACGGTCGCGAACCGCTCGCGCCGGACGCGCGCTCGGACCTCGAGGACGACGAACGCAGCCGCGAGGAGCCCCCAGCCGAGCAACGTCGAAGAGCGGGCGCTCATCGGCGCGCCAGCTCGCGGCCCAGGAGGATCCACCCGACGAACAGCGCGGCGCGCAGCGGAGGGTGCGCATCGGCGCCGTCGAGCATCGAGCTGATCGTCGGGTGCTCATCGCGAGGGGACTGGACGAAGACCAGCAGCTCCCACGCGACGACAGCGCCCGCCAGGACCCCCCAGTGCGCCAGGCCACGTCTCGGCGGCGCCGCCCTTCCGGGCTCGGGCCCGCGGGCCGCCATCACGAGTACCGCCATCCCGGCGACCGCGGTGAGGACGAGCGCCGGCCAGGTGAACGACCGCACGCTCGCCACCAGCACCGCGAACGCGACGAGGACACCCGTGCCCGCGATCCGCGGGAGCCAGTCGCGTGCGCGTCGGGTGGCCGGCTCGGGCACCTTCCCAGCATGCCCGGTGCGACGCGTAGGGTGACGAGGTGCCCGACGTTTCCGCGGACGACTGGTTGGTGTGGATCGACCTCGAGATGACCGGCCTCGACGTCGAACGCCATCGCATCGTCGAGCTCGCGGTGCTCGTGACCGATGCCGAGCTCGAGATCCTCGACGACGGCCTCGACCTGATCGTGCACCAGCCTGCCGAGACGCTGGCGGAGATGGACGATTTCGTGCGCAAGATGCACACGAAATCTGGCCTGCTGCCCGAGATCGAGAAGTCGACCCTGACGCTCGAGGCCGCCGGCGCCCAGGCGCTCGCCTACATCGGCGAGCGGGTGCCCGAGCCCGGCACCGCGCCATTGTGTGGCAACTCCATCGGCGTCGACCGGCGCTTCCTCCATCGGTACCTCCCCGACCTCGACAACTACCTGCACTACCGCAGCATCGACGTGTCGTCGCTCAAGGAGCTGTGCAAGCGCTGGTACCCCGCGGTGTACGCCAAGCGCCCGGACAAGGCCGAGACCCACCGGGCCCTGGCCGACATCCGCGAATCGGTCGCGGAGCTGCGCTTCTACCGCGAGCACATGCTGCGCCCGGCGACGATCGCGCCCGAGGGTTCTTAGGCCAACAGCTCGCGCAACGCGCCGAGCAGGGTCGTCACCGAGCGATCGCGGGCGGAGTGGCCCATGAGGCCGATGCGCCAGGCCTTCCCGGCGAACTCGCCCAACCCGGCGCCGACCTCGATGCCGCATCCCTCGAGCAGCCCCTTGCGCAGCGCGGCGTCGTCGGCACCCTCGGGCAGCCACGCCGAGGTGAGCTGCGGGAGGCGGTGCCCCTCCTGCGCGATCAGCCGGAAGCCGAGCTCGGGGAGCTCGCGCTGGAGCCGCTCTCCGACGCTGCGGTGCCGTTCCCACCCCGCTTCCAGTCCCTCGTCGAGCACCGTCCCGAGGGCGGCGTGCAGCGAGAAGATCATCGAGATCGGCGCGGTGTGGTGGTAGGTGCGGGCGGAGCCGCCCACGTAGGCGCCGATCAGGCCGAGATCGAGGTACCACGACTGCGGCGGGTGCGCGCGGTTCCGGACCCGTTCGACGGCGCGGGACGAGAAGGTGACCGGCGAGAGTCCCGGCGGCACTCCCAGGCACTTCTGGGTTCCCGAGTAGCAGGCGTCGACGCCCCAGGCGTCCACCTCGACGGGGATGCCGGCGAGCGACGTCACGGTGTCCACGACGAGCAGCGTGTCGGTGTCCCGGAGAGCGCGCAGTGGTGCGATTGCGTTCTCGACTCCGGTCGACGTCTCGGCGTGCACGACCGCGACCAGGCGAGCGTCGGGGTGTTCGCGCTGGGCGTCGAGCAGGCGCTCGGGCTCGAGCGCCTGGCCCCACTGCTGCTCGATCCGCACGACCTCGGCGCCGCAGCGCCGGGCGACCTCGCTCATGCGCTCGCCGAACACGCCGTTCACGCCGATGATCGCGGTCTCGCCCCGCTCGAGCAGGTTGACGAAACACGCCTCCATCCCCGCCGACCCGGTGGCGCTGATCGGGAAGGTCAACGCGTTGGCGGTCCGGAAGACCTTCCGGAGGCGGTCGTTGGTCTCGTCGAGCAGCGCGATGAACTCGGGATCGAGGTGCCCGAGCATCGGTCGCGTGAGGGCGGCGACGGCTTCCGGGTACGGGTTGGACGGCCCCGGGCCGAGCAGGAGTCGGTCGGTCAGCGGCACCGGCGCATGCTACGCATCCGCCGCGCAGGGAGACTCAGGCGGCTGCGCCCACCAGGTGGGTCCAGTGGCCGAGTAGGACGCGGACCTCGCCCTCGGCCTCGGGACCCGCCACCATGGCCCGGGCCACCTCGGCGGCGGCCCGGGCGACGTGGGTGACCTCGGCGTCGGGCAGCGCGATGCCGTGCGCCTCGGCGGCGCGCAGCACCGCGT
>JACDBD010000359.1 GCA_013695115.1 Actinomycetota bacterium
CGTGGCCAGGGCGAGGGCCGGCCCGTCCGACGTGATCGGTGCTGTCGCCCACAGCACCGAGCCGCTCGTCGCCACCAGGCCGGCGGCCAGCAGCGCGCCGTGCCGGGTCGTGAGGTGGCGACCGGCGGCGTACGTCGCCACGGTCACGGCCGCGCCGGCCGCGAGCGGCAGCAGGCGAGGGGCGTTCTCGGTCCGCAGTCCGACCAGGTCGGCGAGCCACACCAGGGGGAGGAACAGCGGGCCCTGGGGGGAGAAGATGTCCCGGAACGGCAGCTCGCCGTCCCGCAGGAGCAGGGCCGACGACCCGAACACGCCGTCGTCGTAGGTCAGGAACCGGTCGGCGACGAGGGCGGGCACGCGGATGAGCAGCGCGCCGGCGGCGAGCAGGGCGGCGTCGATCCGCCGGGTGCGGTCCGCCGCCGCCGCCGTGACGCGAGTGCCGGCCGCTGTCGCCATCGGAGCACGGTACCTAAGTCGCAGCGGAGCGACCCATGGAGTGGATCCGCGAGACCGCCGCGCGGTTGGTGGTAAGTTCGTCCGTGTCCCCCTCCGCGGGTCGCTCCGCTCCGCCGTCCCGCTCGTCCGAGCACGGCCGCGCTCCGCTCCGACCCTCGCCCTTCCCTCAGGCCCCGGCGTGACCGTCAAGCACATCTTCGTCACCGGCGGCGTCGCGTCCAGCCTCGGCAAGGGTCTCACCGCTTCCTCGCTCGGGCGTCTGCTCAAGAGCCGGGGCCTACGGGTCACGATGCAGAAGCTCGACCCGTACATCAACGTCGACCCGGGGACGATGAACCCGTTCCAGCACGGCGAGGTCTTCGTGACCGACGACGGCGGCGAGACCGACCTCGACCTCGGTCACTACGAGCGCTTCGTCGACGTCCCGCTGAGCAAGAAGTCGAACGCCACCACCGGCTCGATCTACCAGGAGGTGCTCGCCAAGGAGCGTCGGGGCGCGTACCTGGGCCAGACCGTGCAGGTGATCCCCCACATCACCGACGAGATCAAGGAGCGCATCCTCCGCCTCGCCGACGAGGACGTCGACGTCGTGATCACCGAGGTCGGTGGCACCGTCGGCGACATCGAGATCCTGCCGTTCCTCGAGGCGATCCGGCAGTTCCGCAAGGATGTGGGGCGCGACCGGGTCTTCTACGTCCACGTCACGCTGGTCCCGTTCATCGGGCCCTCGGGTGAGCAGAAGACGAAGCCGACCCAGCACTCGGTCACCGAGCTGCGGAGCCGCGGCATCCAGCCCGACGCCATCGTCTGCCGGTCCGATCGGCCGATCCCGACCCGGCTGAAGGAGAAGATCTCGCAACTGTGCGACGTGCCCGAGGAGGCCGTCGTCTCGGCCGTCGACGCCGGCACGCTCTACGAGATCCCGCTGGTCCTGCACGACGAGGGCCTCGACGACTACGTCTGCCGGGTCCTCCACCTCGACGACGGCCCCCCTGACCTGGAGACGTGGCGCGACCTCGTCCGGCGGGTGGAGGGGGCCGAGCAGGAAGTGCGCATCGGCCTCGTCGGCAAATACGTGAACCTGCCCGACGCCTACCTCTCGGTCGTCGAAGCGTTGCGGCACGGCGGTTACGCGTGCTCCGGGCGCGTCGTCGTCGACTGGATCGCGTCCGACGACGCCGAAGGCCTCCTCGCCGAAGGGCGGCTGCGTGACCTCGACGGAATCGTGATCCCGGGCGGGTTCGGCATCCGCGGCATCGAAGGCAAGATCACCGCCGCTGCGTACGCCCGTGAGCACGCGATTCCGTTCCTCGGCCTGTGCCTCGGGTTGCATTGCGCCACGATCGAGTTCGCCCGCAATGTCTGCAGGCTCGCTGGCGCCAACTCCAGCGAGTTCGATCCCCACAGTCCGCACCCGGTCATCGACCTCATGGACGAGCAACGCGAGATCGTCGACCTCGGCGGCACGATGCGACTGGGCGCGTACCCGGCCAAGCTGGTGCCCGGGACGATCGTGCACGGCGCCTACGGGGAGGAAGTCGTGTACGAGCGGCACCGCCACCGCTACGAGGTCAACAACAAGTACCGCCGGCCGCTCGAAGAGGCCGGGCTGGTCTGCTCGGGGACCTCGCCCGACGACCGCCTGGTCGAATTCATCGAGCTCCCGCGCTCGGTACACCCGTTCTTCGTCGCCACCCAGGCCCACCCCGAGTTCAAGAGCCGTCCCGACCGGCCCCACCCGCTGTTCGCGGCGTTCGTCGCCGCGGCCTGCGACCGGGCCGAGGGGCGCGCGCCCCGGCTGCCGATCCCGACGGCCGATGCCGGCGTGGGTCGGTGAGCGAGTTCCGAGTCGTCGCGTCCACCGACATCGCCGACGCAGGGTTCCTGCGTCTCTCGCGCGATGAGGTCCTGGGACCGACGGGTGAATCGTTCACCCGTCACGTCGTGCACCACCCCGGCGCGGTCGTCGTGGTGCCGGTGGACGCCGGGGGCGAAAACACGCTCATGGTCCGCCAGTACCGCGTCGCGGTGCGGCGCACGCTCCTCGAGTCGCCCGCGGGCAAGACCGACGTCGACGGTGAGCCGCCCGACGTCACCGCCCAGCGTGAGCTCGAGGAGGAGATCGGCCGCCGGGCCGGTCGGCTCGTGCCCCTGGCGACCTGCTTCAACTCGCCGGGCTTCACCGACGAGCTCACCCACATCTACGCCGGTCTCGACCTCACGGAGATCCCGCACGCGCGTGTCGGCCCGGAGGAGGCGGCGATGACAATCGAGCAGATCCCACTGCGCGACGTCGACCGCCTGGTTGCCGCGGGCGAGATCATGCACGCGACCAGCATCATCGGGCTGCTCCTCACCCGCCGGTACCTCGAGGGCGAGTACCGCGTCATCGGGAGCTGAGCGCGCCGCCGTGACGAACATGGAGCGGAGCGGAGCCGTGCTCGGACCAGCGGGACGGCGGAGCGGAGCGACCCATGCAGAGGCGGCGGTCACCGACCGGGCCGCCGATACGCTCGACCGCCTCGTCGCGGAGTACGACACCTGGCTCACGGTCGAGCGCGGCCTGGCCGCGAACACCGTGCTCGCGTACCGGCGCGACCTGCGGCGCTACGCCGCGTTCCTGCGTGACCTGGGGATCGGTGACCCGCCGACGATCTCCGAGGCGACCGTGTTGGCGTACGTCGAGCAGCTCAAGGCGGCGCGCGACGACGAGGGACGACCCTTCGCGCCCTCGTCGATCGCCCGGGCGCTGGCGGCGGTCCGCTCCTTCCACCGGTTCTGCGTCGACGAGGGCTTCCTCGAGGTCGATCCCAGCGAGGAGGTCGGCGCGCCGCGCGTCCCCCAGGGCATCCCCAAGGCGCTCACCGAGGCCGAGGTCGGCGCGCTCCTCGACACCGTCGCCGGTGGCGACGCCCGCGCCGGGCGGGACCGTGCCATCCTCGAGACGCTGTACGCCGCCGGGGTGCGCATCAGCGAGCTGGTCGGCCTCGACCGCCGCGACGTCGACCTCGACGACGGCCTCCTGCGGGTCCTCGGCAAGGGCAGCAAGGAACGGGTGGTCCCGATGGGACGGACGGCCCGAGCCGCGCTGGTGGCGTACCTCGACCGCGGGCGTCCCGCGCTGGCCGCGAGCGGTGGTCGCACCCGCAGCGGCGACGCGGTGTTCCTGAACGCGCGCGGCGGCCGCCTCACCCGGCAGGGTTGTTGGAAGATCGTGCGGGCGGCGGGGGAGCGAGCGGGGTTGGGCGAACAGCTGTCACCCCACGTGCTGCGCCATTCGTGCGCGACGCACATGCTCGATCACGGCGCCGACATCCGGGTCGTGCAGGAGCTGCTCGGTCACGCCAGCCTGTCGACGACCCAGGTGTACACGAAGGTCTCGCCCGAGCGGCTGCGCGCGGTGTACGACGCCGCCCATCCTCGGGCTCGGGGCACCGAACAGGGGTAAGGGTTTCCCTTGGGGCCGGGCGGGGCGGCGGGCAGTATCCTGGCCTCATGGCCGAAACCGCCCACGCGTCCCTGCGCGACCAACTCCAGGACGAGCGCGAACGACTGCTGGACCAGCTCCGGCAGATGGGGCGCGGGCCCGAAGGCTCCCTCTCCTTCGACGAGGGTTTTGCCGACTCCGGCCAGGTGACCGCGGAGCGGGGTGAGGTCGACGCCCTCGCGAGCACGCTGCTCGAAACACTCCAGGAGATCGAGGACGCGCTGCGCAAGTTCGATGCCGGGACGTACGGGCGGTGCGAGTCGTGCGGCAACCCGATCGGCGAGGCCCGGCTCGAGGCGATGCCGGCGGCGCGTCTCTGTATGGCCTGCGCGTCGAAGCGCCGTTGATCTAGCCCCGTGCCGCTGCGCGAGGCGCTTGTCTTCTTCGGCTGCCTCGTGGTGGCCATCATCCTGCACGAGATCAGTCACGGCGTCGTCGCGTTGTGGTTCGGTGACGACACCGCCAAGCGCGCCGGCCGGCTCACGCTGAATCCCATCCCGCACATCGACCCGTTCGGCTCGATCATCCTGCCGGCGATGGGGGCGATTACCGGCCTGCCGATCATCGGCTTCGCCAAGCCGGTGCCCGTCAATCCGGCGCGGCTGCGGCACCCCCGGCGCGACATGCTGTTCGTGAGCCTCGCGGGCCCGTTCACGAACTTCCTGCTGATGGCGGCGGCGGCGCTGGTGACGCGCTCGCTGCTGCGGGGGCACTTCCTCGGCTCGGGCATCGGCAGCGACAGCCCTGACCTGGCGGTACAGATCTTCTTCGCGTTCGCGGTGGTGAACCTCTTCCTCGGCCTGTTCAACCTGCTGCCCATCCCGCCCCTCGACGGTTCTGCGCTGGTGGAACGGGTGCTCCCGGACCGTGCGCTCCCCACCTGGTACCGGTTCCGGCCCTACGGTTTCCTCGTCCTCGTGGTGCTGGTGTTCTCGACCAACGTCGTGGGCACCATCATCGAACCGTTCGTCGACGCGCTGCGCGACTTCGTCGTGACATGAGGCCGGTCCACCTCGTCCGGCGCTTCGTCCGGGCGCTGTGGCCGGGCCCGCCCCGCGCCACCGATGTCGCCTGGGTGGAGTCGGTGCTCACCCCGGCCGAGCTCGCGGTGTGGCGGCAGCTGCCCAACCACGACCGCCGGTACTCGATCCGGGTGGCACGCCGCGTGGAGCATCTGCTGAGCGGAACGCGGTTCGCCGACGAGCCATGCTGGTCGGCGGTGGCGTTGCTCCACGACGTCGGCAAGCTCGACTCGGACCTCGGCGTGTTCCGCCGCGCGTTCGCGACGGTGGCGGGGGCGGTGCGCCCACGGCTGCGTCTCTCGCCGGGTCCCCTCGGGCGTTACCTGCGCCACGACGAGATCGGTGCCGAGCGCCTGCGCGCCGCCGGCGCAAGAGACGAGGCGGCGCGGTGGGCCGGGGTGCACCACCAAGCCGAGCGATGGGACGCCACCGGCATCCCTGCGACGGTGGCGGCGGCGCTGGACGCCGCCGACAACAGCTAAACGGGTGGCAGCAGTCCGACCGCCCGCCGGGCGCGTTCGAGCACCGGCCCCGCGATCGCACGCGCCTTCTCCGCGCCCTGCTCGAGTTGGCGGTCCACCTCGCCGGGATCGGCCGCGAGCGCCGCGTATCGCTCGCGTACCGGTCCGAGCAGAGCGATGACGGCGTCGGCGACCGCGCCTTTGAACGCCCCGTAGCCCTGTCCGTCGAACTCGGCCGCGGCCTCGGCGACGTCGCCGTCGGTGGCGGCGGCGTAGATCTCGAGCAGGTTCGAGACGCCGGGCTTCCCGGCGGGGTCGTAGCGCACGTCGGTGCCGGAGTCGGTCACCGCCGCCTTGATCTTCTTCATGACGACATCGGGCGGGTCGAGCATCAGGACGGTGCCCTGGGGCGAGTCGATGGACTTCGACATCTTGCTGGTCGGGTCCTGGAGGTCCATCACCCGGGCAGCCACGGGCGGGACGGTCGCCTTCGGTACCACCAGCGTGTCTCCGAAGCGGTGGTTGAAGCGGGCGGCGACGTCGCGGGTGAGCTCGAGGTGCTGGCGCTGGTCGTCGCCGACGGGCACCTCGTCGGTGTCGTACAGGAGGATGTCGGCCGCCATCAGGACCGGGTAGTCGAACAGGCCCACGCTCACCGACTCCTGACCCTTCCCCTTCTCCTTGAACTGGGTCATGCGCCGGAGCTCCCCGAACGTCGCGACACAGTTGAGGATCCAGGTCAGCTCGGTGTGGGCGGCGACGTGGCTCTGGACGAACAGGATGCAGCGGGCCGGGTCGAGACCGGCGGCGAGGAGCGCGGTCCCGGTCTGGCGGGTGGCGGCGCCGAGCCCGGCGGCGTCGAAGGGCTCGGTCATGGCGTGCAGGTCCACGACGCAGTAGAGCGCGTCGTGGTCGTCCTGCTGGGCCGCCCACTGGCGCACCGCGCCCAGGTAGTTGCCGAGGTGCATCTCGCCCGAGGGCTTGATCCCCGAGAACACGCGTGGCATTGGGGGTGCAGGCACCATCTCTATGGCCTCGCTCGCTGCGGGCCGGGATACCCGGCCCGCGGGCGCTCGCTCGGACGCCAAGTCGTACCGACCTGCTTCACTGCTGCCGCACGCACCGATGTCACGCTACCTGCGGGAAACCTCGGTACTCTGGCGAGAATGCCTTATGAAGTCTCGACCGCGACCTTCGAGGGGCCCTTCGACCTCCTCCTGCACCTGATCCTGAAGCAGGAGGTCGACCTCTGGGAGATCTCACTCGCGACGATCGTCGACGCCTACCTCGAGCAGCTCGAGCGCATGGAGACGCTCGACCTCGAGGTCGCAACCGAGTTCCTCCTGATCGCGGCCACGCTGGTCGACCTCAAGGCACGTCGCCTCCTCCCCGGGCTCGACGAGGTCGAGCTGGACGAGGAGCTCCTGCGGTTCGAGGAGCGCGACCTGCTGCTCGCCCGCCTTCTCGAGTGCAAGACGTTCAAGGACGCGGCCCGGGCGCTCGAGGCGCAGATTCGCGAAGCCGACCGCAGCCTGCCCCGGACCGCCGGCCCCGAGGAGCCCTTCCGCTCGCTCGCGCCCGACCCGCTGGAGTCGGTCGCGCCCAGCGCGCTCCTGGCGGCGGCGATGCGCTCCCTCGCGCCCCGCCCGATGCCGCGGGTCGACACCGACCACGTCGCGCCGATCCGAGCCAGCGTGCGCGACGCGGTCGAGGCGGTCCTGGCCGCCCTGCCCGAGTCGGAACCGATGACCTTCCGGGAGATCGTCGCCGGGGAGCACGACCGCCTCGAGGTGATCGTGCGGTTCCTCGCGCTCCTGGAGCTGTACAAACAGGGCCTGGTCGACATCGACCAGGCGGTGACGTTCGGCGACCTGATCGTGCGCCGCTCGACCGGAGACGAGGCGCTCGACACCGCCGGCCTCGACGAGTGGGATCAAGGCGCCGCCCGCCCGACGGAGAGCGAACGACGGTGAGCTGGGACCAACCTCAACCGGACGAGCTCGATCCGAGTGACGAGCTCCGGGCGCACGAGGCGCGTCGCATCATCGAGGCGGTGGTGCTTGCCGCGCTCGAGCCCGTCGACCCCGGGCTGCTGGCCCAACTGGTGGAGCTCCCGGTGGCGCGCATCCACGAGCTGTGCAACGACCTCACCGAGGAATACGAGGACGCCGGGCGCGGCTTCGTGCTCACCCTCGTCGCCGGGGGGTACCGGTTCCAGACCCATCCCGACCTCGCGGCCTACGTCGAGCGATTCGTGCTCGAGGGCCAGCACGCCCGTCTCTCCGGCCCCGCGCTCGAGACCCTCGCGATCGTCGCCTACAAACAGCCGATCTCGCGGGCGCAGATCTCGTCCATCCGCGGTGTCGACCCCGAGTCGGTCCTCGGCACCCTCATCGTCCGGGGATACGTCGAGGAGGTCGCGCGCGACCCGGGGCCGGGCAACGCGGTCATGTACGGCACCACCCCCGCCTTCCTCGAACGCCTGGGACTCGGCTCGCTCGCGGATCTCCCTCCACTGGGTGACTTCGTGCCCGCGCCCGACGTGGTGGAGGCGCTCGAGCGCGGGCTGCGGCTGTCGGACGAGCCGGCACCGGCCGACGAGACGGGGTCGGCGCCGACCTGAGCGGCCCCGGTGGCTGAGGCGGCGCGCGAGTCGGGGGAACGCCTCCAGAAGGTGCTCGCCCGAGCCGGGTTCGGCTCCCGCCGCGCTGCCGAGGAGCTCATCGCCGCCGGCCGGGTCGCCGTCGACGGCGAGGTCGCGCACCTCGGGCGCCGGGTCGATCCGGACCGTGACCGGATCACAGTCGACGGCATTCCCGTCTCGGTGCGCGCCGACCTCGTGTACTACCTCCTGAACAAGCCCGCCCGGGTCGTGACGACGGCGCGCGATCCCGAGGGGCGCCCGACCGTCATCGAACTGGTCCCGCTCGAGCCGCGGGTCTTCGCCGTCGGGCGCCTCGACTACGAAACCGAGGGCCTCCTCGTGCTCACGAACGATGGCGAGCTCGCCCAGCTGCTCTCGCACCCCGGCCACGCGGTGCCGAAGGCGTACCTCGCGGAAGTGGACGGCGTGCCGACTCGCGCCACGGTGCGTCGGCTGCGAGACGGCGTCGACCTCGATGACGGGCGCACCGCGCCGGCACGGGTACGGCTGGTGCAGACCCACGGCGACGGTGCCGCGCTCGAGCTGGTGATCCACGAAGGCCGCAACCGTCAGGTGCGACGCATGTGCGAGACCGTCGGTCATCCGGTTCGTCGCCTGGTGCG
The DNA here is from genome assembly GCA_013695115.1 of Actinomycetota bacterium. Lineage (GTDB taxonomy): Bacteria > Actinomycetota > Acidimicrobiia > IMCC26256 > JACDBD01 > JBPCMN01. The sequence continues at coordinate 8,694 of JACDBD010000359.1, forward strand.
CACGCGGATCGGGCCGATCAGCGATCGCCGCCTTGCGCCGGGGGAGTGGCGGCCGCTGCGACAGCGCGAGGTGCGGGCGCTGTTCGAGGCGGCGGGAAGCCCGCAGCCGAAGCCCTCGGGTGACGAAGCGGCGTCGCAGTAACCTCCGGTTCCGTGAGGCTGCATGCGCTGCGCGGCGCGATCACGTGTACCGAGAACAGCAAGGGTGAGATCGAGGAGAAGACGCAGCGCCTCATCAAGGAGCTGCTGGCGCGCAACGATCTTGCCCACGACGACATCGTGAGCGTGATCTTCACGATGACCGACGACCTCACCGCCGAGTTCCCCGCCACCGCTGCCCGGGGGATCGGCCTCGGTGACATCCCCCTGCTGTGCGCGCGCGAGCTCGATATCGAGCACGGGATGTCCATGTGCATCAGGCTGCTCGCCCACTGCTACAGCGAGCGGTCCCGGGACGAGCTCCACCACGTGTACCTCGAGGGCGCCCGTGCCCTCCGCGACGACCTCCCCGAG
>JACDBD010000435.1 GCA_013695115.1 Actinomycetota bacterium
CGACGTTGAGGATCTTGCCGCGGATCGGGAGGATCGCCTGGGTCTTGCGGTCGCGCGCCTGCTTGGCGCTGCCGCCCGCGCTGTCGCCCTCGACGATGAACAACTCGGTCTCGCTCGGGTCGTTCGACGAGCAGTCGGCGAGCTTGCCTGGCATCGCCGAGGAGTCGAGGAGGGACTTGCGCCGGGTGAGGTCGCGGGCCTGGCGGGCGGCGATGCGCGCCCGGGCGGCCTGGGTCGCCTTGACCATGATCTGGCGCGCCTCGGGCGGGTGCTCCTCGAGCCAATCCCCCAGCTTCTCGTTGGTGGCCTTCTCGACGAACGACCGCATCTCGGTGTTGCCGAGCTTCGACTTCGTCTGCCCCTCGAACTGCGGGTTCTGCAACTTGACCGAGAGGATCGCGGTCATTCCCTCGCGGATGTCCTCGCCGAGCAGCTGGACGTCTTTGTCCTTCACCAGCCCCTTGACCTTGGCGTACTTGTTCACCGCGTTGGTGAGGGCCTTCTTGAAGCCCTCCTCGTGCATGCCTCCCTCGGTCGTAGCGATGTTGTTGGCGAACGAGTGGAGGCCCTCGTGGAAACCGGTGTTCCACTGCATCGCGATCTCGACCTCGCCGCTCGCCGAGGACTCCTCGAGCGCGATGACCCGCTTGAACAGTGGGTCCTTCGACGCGTTGAGGTGCTTGACGAAGTCGACGACGCCGCCGGAGTACTTGTAGGTCTGCTCGAGCCTCGGACGCGGGCGCTCGTCGACGAAGCGGATCTCGAGGCCCTTGTTGAGGAACGCCATCTCGCGCAGGCGCTCGAGGATGGTCTGGGCCCGGAACTCGGTCTCCTCGAAGACGCGGGGGTCGGGCCAGAAGGTGACGGTCGTGCCCTTCTTCCTCGAGGTCGCGACCTTCTGCAGCTTGCCCTGGGGCTTCCCGCCCTTGGCGAAGTGCTGCTCCCATTTACCGCCGTCGCGGTGGATCTCGAGGTCGAGCTTGTCGGAGAGCGCGTTGACCACCGACACGCCGACGCCGTGCAGGCCGCCGGAGATCTTGTAGCCCTCACCGCCGAACTTCCCGCCGGCGTGAAGGGTGGTCATGATCACCTCGGCGGCGGACTTGTTCTTGAAGTCGCGGTGGTTGTCGACCGGGATCCCGCGGCCGTTGTCGGTCACCCGGCAGCCGCCGTCGGCCAGCAGTGTCACGTCGATGCGGTCGCAGTACCCCGCCATCGCCTCGTCGATCGAGTTGTCCACAACCTCGTAGACGAGGTGGTGCAGACCCGACGGGCCGGTGGACCCGATGTACATCCCGGGGCGCTCGCGGACCGGCTCCAGGCCCTTCAGAACGGTGATGTCTTTTGCCGCGTAAGCCAAGCGAGAACGCCTTTTTCTCTGGCCGGAGGACTCGCCCGGGGGGACGTTCACCGGCGTCTCGACGGGGTCGGGGGGGCGGACCCGACGAGGTCGGATTCAGGGTGAAACCCCTGGTCAGAGCCCCTAAAACCGTTGCTCTCAGTTTACCAGACAGGTGTGTCGACGACGCGTAGGACGGGCCCCTCGGGCGGGTCGTCAGGCGGAGGATTCGACCCGGATCCGGAGGCCGCGGACCACCCCCTCGCCGAGTGCCGCGGCGGCGCGCTCGAGCACCTTCGGCTGGAGGTACCGGAGGGGTGTCGCCCACCCGGGAGCGTCGACGACGACGGTCAGAACCCCCTCGCGCAGGGACCCCACCCGCGAGTGCGCGGCCAGCTCTGCTCCCGCGAGCTCGGGCCAGCCCAGCGCCAGCGCTGCGAGGGCGTCGGGGGCGGGAAGTCCCAGGTCGGCGCCGACCGCGGCCAGCGTGTCGCGGAGACGGGCAGGCTCGTCGTTGGAGGGGCGGTCGTTCACTCGTCCTCCTCGACGCGACCGTCGCCGACCCGGAGACGACGCTCGGGACGGATCCCGTTCGGGACCGACGAAGCGGTCGTGAGGAGGGACTGACCGTCGGGCAGGTGCGCGACCAGCGCCTCCGCTCGCTGGGGATCGAGCTCGCTGAACACGTCGTCGAGGAGCAGGACGGGGGCGCGGCCGACGAGGTCGGTGCACACGCGGTGACCGGCCAGGCGCAGCGCGAGGGCCAGGGTGCGCTGCTCGCCCTGGGAAGCGTGAGCCCGGGCGTCGAGCCCGTCGACGTGCAGCCGCCACTCGTCCCGGTGCGGCCCGACCAGGGTGACGCCCCGGTCGCGCTCCTGGCGGTGCCGCGCGACGAGCGCAGCCCGGAGGAGCTCCTCCACCTCGTCGGGAGCGGGCGCATCCGCGCCGGGAGGGACCGGCCCCTCCGCCCACTCGGCCTCGTAGGCGGCGCCGACCTCGGCGGCGCCTCCCGCCAGGGACTGGTAGGCGGCGCCGATCGGCCCGGTCAGCCGGTCGACCAGCCCGAGGCGGCCGCGGACGAGCTCGCCGCCCGCGCCGACGAGCTGGTCGTCGAACACCGCCAGGGTCCGCTCCGCGTCGTCGCCGGTGACGCCCTGGCGGAGGAGCGCGTTGCGTTGCCGAAGCACCCGCTCGAAGTCGGACCGGGCGGCTTCGTAGCGGGGGGTGATGGCCACCAGCAGGTCGTCGAGATAGCCCCGCCGCGCCGCCGGGCCGCCCTTGACCAGCTCGAGGTCGTCGGGCCCGAACACGGTGACCCGCAGCAGGCCCAGGAGGTCGCGGGTCCGCGCCACCGGGTGGCGGTTGAGCCGGACCCGGTTGCGGCCCTGGGCGCGCACCTCGGCCTCGAGCAGTTGAGCCCGGCCGTCATCCTCCACTTCGGCGCGCAGGATCGCCTGATCGCAGCCGGCGCGCACGAGCACCGCGTCCGGCACGCGCCGGAACGACCGCGCGGTCGCGGCCCATCCCACCGCTTCGAGCAGGCTGGTCTTGCCCTGGCCGTTGGCCCCGACGATCACGGTCACGCCGGGGGCGGGGACGAGGTGGGCCGAGCGGTAGCAACGGAAGTCGGTGAGGGCCAGCTCGGTGACTCTCACGCGGCGCCGCCCCGGAGATTCAGGAGATGCGGACCGGCATCAACAAGTAGAGGAAGTCGGCGTTGTCGCCGCGCAGCACGGCCGGCTTCAACGGGTCGATCGACTCGATCACGATCTCGGGTGCGCCGGCGGCGTCGATCCCCTCCAGCAGGAACTGCGAGTTGAACGCCACCGTCAGGTCGGTGCCTTCGTACTTGGCCTCGACCGCCTCGTGGGCCTCGCCGACGTCCTGGGCGACCGCCGAGAGCTCCAGGCCCTCGGCCGTCATCGCCAGCCGGATCGGCGCGGTGTCGCGACCTTGACCGACGAGCCGGACGCGCTCGACCGCGGCGTGGAGCACATCCCGGCTGACCGTAAGCCGGTTGGGGTACCCGCTCGGGATGAGCTGCTCGTAGTTGGGGAAGTCGCCCTCGATGAGCCGGGCGGTGACCTCGGTCTTGCCGACCCGGAACACCACCTCACGGTCGCCGAGGACCACTTCGATCTCACCGTCGCCGAGGAGGCGCTGCACCTCGGCGAGTCCCCGCCCCGCCACGAGCACCTTCTGGCCTTCTTCGAGGAACTGGGTGACTCCCTTGAGGTCGCGGACCGCGAGCCGGTAGGAGTCGGTCGCCACCAACCGCAGGCCCTCGCCCGACGCGGTGAGCAGCACTCCGGTCAGGATCGGCCGGGCGTCGTCGCGGGAAGCCGCCGGCACCACCTGTCGGAGGGCCTCCGCCAGCGCGCCTGCCTCGACCCGGACACCGGCGCCCGCGACCTCCGGAAGCCGCGGAAAGTCGGACGCCGGCAGCGTCCGCAACGCGAAGTTGGCTCGGCCCCCTGCGATGCGCGCGTCCTCGTCACCGAACTCGACCGTGACTTGACCGGCCTCCAGCTTGCGCACGATGTCGGACAACAACCGGGCAGGGACGACCGCGCTCCCCTCGCCCTCGACGTTGGCCGGCGCCTGGACCCGAATCGTGAGCTCGAGGTCGGAGCCCACCAGCTCCACCCCGTCGGCCCCGAGCCCTAGCCGCAGACCCGACAACACCGGAAGCGCCCCGGGCCGGGCCGCGACCGCGCGCTGGGCGGTGGCGACGGCATCGGCGAGGGTGTCGCGCTCGCAACGGAACTTCACCCGGTGGTCCTCCCTCGAGGAGTGTGGTCGGTCGTGCTGATCTTGCCCTACGGAGAACTACTGATAGTAGATAGCCGTAGTAATAGGGCCTGTGGATTGGGGAGAACCCGGTCCCGGGGCTGGTGGGACCGACGATCCCAGTCCACCGGTTCTCCACCGTTGTCCACAGGGAGCGGTGGAAGGACGTGGGGAAGGGGGTCGTTCTCCCCCGATCCCCGGTGGACTCCCCAGGCTTCCACAGCCTTATCCACTGGTGCCGAGCTTGATCCGGGTGATGAGATCGTTGACCTGGGTGAAGATCGCGGTGCGTTCGGGCATCTGTTTCTTGATCTTGTCGACGGCGTACATGACGGTCGTGTGGTCGCGGCCGCCGAACTGCTCGGCGATCCGGGGGTAGCTGTAATCGGTCAACTCCCGGAACACGTACATCCCGATCTGGCGGGCGGTCACGAGGGGGCGTCGTCGGCTCTTGCCGCAGAGGTCCTCGATCGTCCAGCCGAACATGCGAGCGGTCTCGTCGAGGATGAGCTCGGGGGTGATCACCCGGGGCTTCTCCGGGGGGAGCAGGTCGGCGAGGACCTGGTGGGCGACCTCGGCCGAGAGGGCGCTCGCGCGGTTGAGCTTGGCGAACGCCGCCACCCGGATGAGGGCGCCTTCGAGCTCGCGGACGTTGTCGGTGATGTTGGTCGCGATGAAAGCGAGTACATCGTCGCGAATCGCGTCGAAGTGCTCGGCTTCCGCCTTCTTGCGCAGGATCGCCAAGCGGGTCTCGAACTCGGGGGGCTGGATGTCGGTGCTGAGGCCCCATTCGAACCGGCTGCGGAGCCGGTCCTCGAGGGTGTCCATCGACTTCGGTGCCCGGTCGGAGGAGATGACGATCTGGCCGCCGTCGCCGTGGAGCTGGTTGAAGGTGTGGAAGAACTCTTCTTGGAGCTCCTGGGTGCGCTCGAGGAACTGGATGTCGTCCATGAGGAGCATGTCGAGGTCGCGGTACCGACGCTTGAACACGGGCATGGTCTTCGAGCGAATGGCGTCGATGAACTCGTTCATGAACGTCTCGGTCGAGACGTAGCGGAGGCGTTTGGTCGGGTACACGGTTTTGACGTGATGGCCGACGGCGTGGAGGAGGTGGGTCTTGCCCAGGCCGGCAACGCCGTAGATGAACAGCGGATTGTAGGAGCGACCGGGGGCCTCGGCGACGGTGAGGGCGGCGGCGTGGGCGAAGCGGTTGTTGGCTCCGATCACGAACTGGTCGAACGTGTAGCGGGGGATCAGCTTGCCCGAGGCCCAGATGCCCCGGTCGGCGTCGGTGGCTCCCGGGTCGGTGGCGGGCACGCGCACCGGTTCCGGTGGCCGGATCAGCTCGTCGTCCCGCTCGGCCGTGTCGACGACGAGGTCGACGTCGACCTTGTGGCCGACCACCTCGGCGAGGACCTCGCTGACCAGCGGGACGTAGGCGGTACGCATGCGTTCCGCCACCAGGGTGCTGGGGACGCCCAGCGTGAGCCGATCGCCGTCGAACCCGAAGGAGCGGACCCCGTGGAAGTAGGTGTTCCACGCGCCGTCCTCGAGGCGGTCGCGGAGGACCGCGGCGGCCTGCTCCCAGATGTCATCGGCCGCTGTCGCGCCCAGGTCTCGACTGTCCACAGGAACATCCACAGGTGTGGAAGAACATGGAGCGGGCCGGTTGCCCCCTCCGCCCGGCTGGCGCGGCCTGGTCGAGCTGGGCTCTCGGGGAAGTGCGCCCGAACGAGGCCGAGGCGTCGGGCGAGAACGCGGAACGTAGCACCGGGCGGACACGGCGACAAGGGGCGCGTTCGTGCCGAAAACCGCGTCCGAGTGGAGGCGTCCACAACCAACGGTCGGTAGCCGCGGGGGAAACCGGGCGCGGCGGGCGACCGGGAGGCGCGTTGCGAGCGCCCGCGAACCGCCCGTAGAATCCACCGTTCCGGTCCGCAACCGCTGAGACCCCCACCTCGGGTCACCACGGACCGGCGCCGCGAGGAGGCCATGCGTGAAGCGCCCGTTCCAACCCAACAACCGCAAGCGCAAGAAGACCCACGGTTTCCGCACCCGCATGCGGACGCGCGGCGGTCGGGCCGTCATCAAGTCCCGGCGCCGACGGGGCCGCGCCCGGCTGTCGGCCTGATCCGGTCCGTCCGCGACCGTGCAACCTTCGACGCCCTCGTCCGAGCGCGCCGCCGCTCCGGGGGCGTCGTCACGCTGCGCTTCGTTCCCGGCGACCCGGCCACGCCGCCCCGCCTCGCCGTCGCGACCGCCCACTCGAGCGGGAACGCCGTGATCCGCAACCGGGTCCGGCGCCGGCTGCGGGCCGCGGTGGCCGCCCACCGGGACGAGCTGGTGGGCGGCGCCTATCTCTTCGGCGGGGGGCGGGAGGCGGCAACGGTGTCGTTCGCATCACTGCGCGACGCCGTCGGTGGCCTGATCCGGTCGGTTCGGGAGGAGGGCACGTGAGGGCGACGCGGCCGGCCCGCCTGCTGATGGTCCCGATCCGGGGCTGGCGCCTGGTGAGCGCGAACCTCGCGCCGCGCTGTCGGTACGAGCCCTCGTGCTCGCAGTACGCCCTCGAAGCGCTGGAGCGCCACGGCGCTCGGCGAGGCTCGTGGCTGGCGGCGCGGCGGATCGGGCGCTGCCATCCGTGGGGCGGGTACGGGCCCGACCCCGTTCCCGAGGCGAACATACGTTCGCTGACGCCGCCCTCGAGATTGGGAGCAGGCTGAGATGCTCGACCCGCTGTACGACCTGATCGGTTGGCTGCTGGCGTTCTTCTACGGGGTGGTGCCGAACCTGGGCGTGGCGATCATCCTGCTCACGGCCACGGTGATGCTGCTGCTGTTCCCGCTCACCGCCAAGCAGGCCCGCTCGATGCTGGCGATGCAGGAGGTCCAGCCCGAGCTCAAGAAGATCCAGGCCAAGCACAAGGGCGACCGACAGAAGATGGTCGAGGAGCAGCAGAAGCTGTTCCAGGAGAACAAGGTCAACCCGCTCGGCGGCTGCCTGCCGCTGCTGGCGCAGTTCCCGGTGTTCATCTCGCTCTTCCAGGTGCTCCGCAACACCTACAAGCACATCCCCGAGAGCTCCGACCTGTTCCGAGACCTCTGTGGCCGGCACGAGACGGTGAATGCGTGCGGGGCCGCCGACGGCTTCCCCCGGCACCTCCGGTTCCTGAGCATGGACCTCTCGGTCAGCGCCCTCGACGCGCAGGGCGCGTTACTCACGGTCGCGCCCTACTTCGTGATGGTGGCCCTGGTGGTGCTCAGCGGCTACCTCCAGTCGAAGCAGACCCAGCGGACCACGCCCAAGGGCGGAGCCAACGCCCAGATGCAGATGATCGGCAAGGTCCTGCCGATCGTCTTCGGCGTCATCTCCCTGAATTTTCCAGCAGGCCTGGTGGTCTACTTCCTCATCAGCAACCTCTGGCGCCTGGGCCAGCAGGAGGTCATCTTCCGCAAGATCCACCTCCCCCACCGCGCGCAGCAGGCGGCGAAGAAGAGCGGGGGCGCCGCACCGCCGGCGCAGGCCATCGA
>JACDBD010000004.1 GCA_013695115.1 Actinomycetota bacterium
GACGGGCGAGGCCGACACGCTCCAGCGCCTCGTCGGCGCTCTCCGGCGTGCCGCCGGCGGCGCGGGCGGCGAATCGGAGGTTCTCGCCCACGGTGAGATCGTCGTAGCAGAACGTCTCGTGGCCCACGAGCGCGAGCTCGCGGCGGGCGGCCCGGCGGTCGCGGGTGAGGTCGTGACCCAGCACCTCGCCCGTGCCCGAGTGCAGCGCGACGAGCCCGGCGACGGCGCGGAGCAACGTCGTCTTACCGGCACCGTTGGCACCCGAGACGAGCACAACCTCTCCCTCGGCGACGTCCAGATCGACACCCGCGAGCGCGGGATACCGGTCGAGCAGGCAGACGGCGGAACGCAGACGGACGACGAGGGGCACGGGGCCTCCGGGGATCGAGCGGTTCGAGTGTATGCAGCGCCTCGCACGTGCCCGGGATCGCGCGCCGGCTCGCGTAGCCTCACTGGATGCGCCGGGTCATCGGGGCCGCCGGTCGGGTGTTCATCACCGCCGGGGTCCTGATCCTCCTGTTCGTCGCGTACCAGCTGTGGGGTACGGGCATCCTCGAGGCGCGGGCGCAGTCACAGCTGCGCGACGACTTCGAGGAGCAGATCGAGTCCGAGCCGGGCACGTCGTCGACCACCGACGACGAGACGCCGACGGGCACGACGACGACCACCACGCCGGAACCGCCCCCGATCCCCCCGCGCGGCGAGGCGGTGGCGATCATCCGCATCCCCAAGATCGGCGTCGACAAGGTCGTGGTCGAGGGCACGACCGTCGCCGACCTCCGCAAGGGGCCCGGTCATTACAGCGGCACTCCGCTCCCCGGGCAGATCGGCAACGCCGCCATCGCCGGTCACCGGACGACGTACGGCGCGCCGTTCGGCAACCTCGACCAGCTCGCCGAGGGCGACATCATCACCGTGGAGACGCTCAGCGGCTCGTTCGACTACCGCGTGACCGGCCGTTCTGACGAGAATCTGCTCGGTGGCGTGTTCGTCGTCAAGCCGAACCAGGTCGAGGTACTCGACCCGACGCCCGAGAAGGCGACGCTCACGCTCACGACGTGCAACCCGAAGTACTCGGCTCGGGAGCGCCTGATCGTGAAGGCCGAGTACGACCTGCGCGCCAACCAGCCCCAGCCTCAGGCGCCGCCGACCGAGGCCCGCACGCCCGCCGACCTCGACGCCGGGCTCTCGGGCTCGCACACGACGCGGCTCCCGACGCTGCTGTGGGGATTGTTCGCCGCGTTCGTCGGCGGGCTGTGGTGGCTGGTCTTCCACCGTTACAGCCGGTGGACGACCTGGCTGGCGGGCGCCGTCGTGTTCACGCCGGTGCTGTTCGTGTTCTACGTGTTCCTCGAACGGGTCCTGCCCTCCAACTACTGATCGCTCAGGCCAGCTGCGCGGCTGCGATCACCGCGATCGCCGTCGCCACGACGGCGCCCACCTGACCAACGATGATCGAGCGCGTCTGACTCGTGATCGAGGCGTTGAGCTCGCCCCGGAACACGGCCGTGAGCTTGTGCTCGAACGACTCGAACCGGAGATCGAGCTTCTCCTCCAGCCTCGCCAGGTCGTTCTTGGTGACCAGTTGATCCCAAGGCACAGGCGGCAGGTGCTCCATCAAGAAGGCCGCATGCGTGCGCTGAGCTTGTCCGCGAGCTCGGTGTGGACTGCATGTCGCTCCTGGGCGTCCTCGGGCATGGTCCCCTCCTCGGTCAGACGTGCAACCGGAAGGGAAGCCTTCGAGGCCCGGCTTCCGAGGCCGGTCCGAATCGTACAGCCCGGGTGTGACCGTTACCGGCCCTCGAATCTCGGCACGCGCTTCTCGCCGAAGGCGGCCAGGCCCTCCTGGAGATCGCGACTCCGGAGCGCGGCCTCCTCGAGGTCGCGGATCTGCGCCCGCGCCTCGTCGTCGTATCCCTGCGCACGCGCCAGCAGCACGAGCGCCTGCTTGTGGCTTGCCACAGTGAGCGGCGCGAGCGCGGCGATCTCGTCCGCCCATGCCAGCGCCTCCGCGAGCGCTTCGTCGGCCCGGCGGTTCACCAGGCCCGCGGCCTCGGCCTCGTCAGCATCGAGTGCCCGGGCCGTCATCAGCAGGTCCCGCGCCATCGCCGGCCCGACCAGCAGCGCGAGCCGCTGGATGTTGGCCGGGCTGAGCACGATGCCGAGACGCGCCGCCGGGATCGAGAAGGCCGCAGTGGGCGCGACGACGCGGAAGTCACACGCCACCGCCATCTGCATCCCGGCACCGATGGCGGGCCCGTTCACCGCCGCGATCACCGGGCCCGGGAAGGCCTCGATCGCGTCCATGAGCAACTCGAACGCCGGCCGCAGCGTGTCCTCAGCACTGCGGTCGTCGCCTTCGAACCGGGTGACGAGGTCGGCGCCGGAGCAGAACGCCGTGCCCGCTCCGGTGATCAGGACGACGCGAACGTCGCCGGCGGACTCCAGCCGGGCGCGCAGGTCATGGCAGAGATCGGCGTTGAGGGCGTTGCGGCGTTCCTGGCGGTCGATGGTGGCGACGCCGACGAGGTCGCGCGCCTCCCACTTGATCACCGGGATCTAGTTCTCGTCGATGATGGCGATGAGGTCGCCTTCCTGAACCGTGTCCTCGGGCGCGACGTGTAGCTCGCGGAGGACGCCGGGGACCTCGGTGACGACCGGGATCTCCATCTTCATGGACTCGAGGATCACGATCTCGTCGCCCTCGGCGACCATCTGGCCCTCTTCGGCCACGACCTGCCAGACGTTCGCGGTGATCTCCGCGCGGATCTCAGCCATACGAGAGCCGCACTCTAGACAGGAAAGACGCCATGTTTCCGCGGGGGGCGGTCGACCCGCTTGTCGCGCGACAGCTGGAGAC
>JACDBD010000026.1 GCA_013695115.1 Actinomycetota bacterium
TCGTCCGTCAGGGATCGGAGGTCCGGCGCATCAACTGCCACCACAACTACTCGGCCCGGGAGCACCACGACGGCCGCGAGCTCTGGATCACTCGCAAGGGTGCCATCCGCGCCGGACGGGGCGACTACGGAGTCATCCCCGGGTCGATGGGGAACGACATCCACATCGTCCGCGGCCTCGGCAATCCCGCGAGCTACGAGTCGTGCGCGCACGGCGCCGGTCGTAGCCACAGCCGTCGGCAGGCCAAGAAGCGGTTCACGGTCGAGCAGCTGCGCGAGCAGATGGAGGGGAAGGCGTGGAACCGGGACCGGGCCGGCGCCCTGCTCGACGAGATCCCCGGCGCTTACAAGGACCTCACCCGGGTCATGGCCGACCAGGCCGACCTGGTCGAGGTCAAGACCTCGATGCACGAGATCCTCAACTACAAGGGCTCGTAGAAGAGACGCGGATCGCGTAGGGCTCTCACTCGTCGTGCGATCCGCTCGTCGGTCAGCAGCCGCCAACGACGCATGCTCACGCTCGACGGCGTGCGACCGAGCACTCGGACGGCTTCAGCAACTGTCCTGTCCAGGACAACGCGATCCTCTTCAGCGGTCCATCGCTTCGACGAGACCCTCCGCATGCCCCTAGGTCGACGCCAACCCCGTACCCGAAGCGCGGCGTCGGCTTTGCGAGGAAGGGCGAGACAGCCCTCGTAATACGAGGTCGTAACCAGCTCGACCGCTGCCTCCCGCATCACCATGACATTGAACGCGTCATCACGCTTGTTGCGGCTCACAATGCGCCGTTCACGTGAGCCAGGGGGACACGAACCCAGGAAGAAGTCTTTCAACGCGTCACTGACCGTTGTGAAGCCGACGAACGGGATCCCCCGTGCTCGTGAGTCCGACCGAGCCGTCCGCGTCAACCAGGCCACGCAGGTAGTCGACAGTCGAAAAGGGCACCGATGGCGGCCTCACAACTCTGCTCTTGCGACCTACCGGCAGCCCGAGAGTGATCAGCTCACGGCGGAACTCCAGGTAGCAGACCGTCCATACGACGGAGGTGTGCTGCTCGGAAAAGTTCGTCCGCCTCGTGCGGGCGGTGATGGACGAGGGGAAGGGGACGAGGTCCCGGAACCGTTCGAGCAGTGGTCGGTCTACCGCTGACAGCTCAACGCTCAGCCTTCCACGGTTCCGCGTGTTCTCGGAGAGATGACCGTCGCACTGAAGGAAGCCGAACATGTACGCGTGTTCAGGAAGCCTCAGGTCGAGAACGCCCGCGCTGCTCATACTCTGATCGTACGGACGGGGTGTGACAGGTATCGCCCGGGCGCTCAGGCGCCGCGTTCGATCGGGCGGGTGAGGTCGAGGCCCAGCAGCGCGCCGAGCTCGCACAACACCGCCGGCGCGGATGCGTCGGACCCGCCCGACAGCACCGCGCTGGCAAGGTCGTCAAGGGCGTCGAGCGAGCGGGGCGTATCGAGGTCGTTGTCGAGCGCGGCACGCGCCCGTTCGGCGAAGGGACGCGGGTCGGCGCCGTCGGGTCGCTCGGCCGCGGCGATCAGGCGGCGCAGCAGCGCGTTGCCCTCGTCGAGGTCGGTGTCGTACCACTCGAACCCGGCGCGGTAGTGGTGGCGCATGAGCGCGAGCCGGATCGCGCGCGGGTCGGCCACCTTGAGCAGGTCGCTCACGAATACGAGGTTTCCGAGGGACTTCGACATCTTCTCGCCCTCGTAGCTGACCATCGCCGAGTGCATCCAGTGACGCGAGAACGTCTCCCCCGTGATGCTCTCGCTCTGGGCGATCTCGCAGTCGTGGTGCGGGAAGATCAGATCAGTGCCACCCCCGTGGAGATCGAGCGTCGGGCCGAGCGCGTCCATCGACATCACCGAGCACTCGACGTGCCAGCCGGGACGCCCGGCACCGAATGGCGCTCGCCAAGTGGGCTCGTCCCGGGCCGATGCCTGCCAGAGTACGAAGTCGAGCGGATCACGACGGTGGGGATCGTCGGGGTTGCCCCCGCGCTCGCGGGCGAGCCGCACCATGTGATCGTGCGGGTAGTGCGACAGCTCGCCGAAGCGCGGAAACGTCGAGACGTCGAAATAGGCCGTCCCGTGAGTCAAGTACGCATGGTCGGCGTCGAGCAGCCGCGCGACCATTTCGATCATCCCGTCGATCGCCTCGGTGGCGCGCGGCTCCGAGGTCGGCGGGCGCATCCCCAGCGCGTCCATGTCGGCTTGGAACCGGGCGAGCTCGGCATCGGCGAGCTCGAGGTAGTTGACCCCCAGCTCGCGCGCCTTGGGGAGGATCGAATCATCGACGTCGGTGACGTTGCGCACCATGCGGACCTCGTGCCCGAGCTCCTCGAGCCGGCGGATCAGCAGGTCGTAGGCGAGATAGGTGGCGGCATGGCCGAGGTGGGTGGAGTCGTAGGGAGTGATGCCGCACACGTACATCGACACGACCGGCCCGGTCTCGAACGGCACGAGCGCCCGCTGGGCAGTGTCGTGGAGCCGGATCGTCACGCGGGCTCCTTGCCCGGTGTGTGCCCTTCGACACCGAGCAGGCGCAGCGTCCCCTTGCCGCGATGGCGCAGGTTGATCGAGAGCAGGACCGCGGCGAAGGCCTCGATGCCGAGCGCGTTGACGAGGGACCCGCCGTCGAACGCCCGCAGGTTCGGAATGGCGGCGATGAGCTCCAGCACCGCTCGGCGGGCGTCGTCGTCGTCACCGCAGGCGATGACATCGCTCTCCATCGGGTGGTCGAGGTCACCGAAGGCGGATGCGGGAACGTGCTGAAACGCCGCCACCACCCTGGCATCTGGTACCGCAACCTGCACCGTCACCGAGACCGAGCCCTCGTCGGGGATGACGGGATGGAACTCGCGGCCCTCCTTGATGAGTCCGTTGGCCATCGCGATGACGACCTTGCCCGCGAGCGCCTCGGCGTGGGCGCGAGCGGTGTCGACCGCGCCGTCCCACGGGACGGCCAGGACGACGAGCTCGCCGGCGGCGGCGGCGTCGGCGTTGGACCCGCCCTTGAGACCGTCGACCCGGGAGCCCCAGCGCTCGCGCAACTCTGCCACCGTGGCCTCGCCCCGAGCCGGGTCGCGCGAGCCGGCGACGACCTCGTGACCCACGCTCGCCAGTCGCGCCGCCAACCCTTTGCCCGCGGGGCCGGTCGCCCCGATCACGCCGATCTTCACGCCGAGAGCTTGGCACGGCCACCGGACGCGCTCGCCACAACCGCCGTAGGCTGCGACACGTGAAATTCGGGATCATCTTCGCCAACGCCGGGCCGCTCGGTCAGCCCGACGTCACTACCGGCCTCGCGCAGCTCGCCGAGGAGCACGGCTTCGAGTCGCTGTGGAC
>JACDBD010000036.1 GCA_013695115.1 Actinomycetota bacterium
CACTCTCGCGGGGCGAGGGCGACGCCGCGTTCCTCGCGGTCCGCCCGCCCGGCCATCACGCCCGCCCGACCGCCCCCATGGGCTTCTGCCTCGTCAACAACGCGGCGGTGACCGCGGCGGCGCTGGCGACCGCGGGCGAGCGCGTCTGCGTCGTCGACTATGACGCCCACCATGGCAACGGGACCCAGGAGACGTTCTACGCCGACCCGCGCGTGCTCTACGTGTCGTTGCACGAGTGGCCCCTCTATCCCGGCACCGGGCGCCTCGACGAGACCGGCGCGGGATCGGGCGCGGCCACCACCTGCAACCTTCCCTTGCCCGCCGGTGCTACCGGCGACGTCTACCTGCGCGCGCTCGACGACGTCATCGCGCCCGTGATCGAAGGTTTCGCGCCCGGCTGGCTGCTGGTCTCGATCGGGTTCGACGCCCACCGCGCCGACCCCCTCACCGGGCTCGGCCTCTCGGCCGGCGACTACGGCGCGCTGGCGACGCGTATGACCGAGCTCGCCCCCGCGGGACGACTGATCGCGTTCCTCGAGGGCGGCTACGACCTCGAAGCGGTCCGAGCGTCGGTCGCGGCCACGTTGCCGGCGCTGGTCGGCGCGTCACCGCCTACATCCGAGTCGCCGACCGCGGGCGGGCCCGGCGTCGACGTGGTCGACGCGGCGCGCCGCCTGTGGCCGAGCGGTCAGGTCGACGCGGGCTGACCCTCGGGCGCCCGCGGCTCGGCTGACTGCCCGTCGCTGCGCAGCATCTCTGCGAGCCCGCCGGCGGCGCCGAACAGGCCGCTGAGCTCGGTGGGCAGGAAGATCTTCGTCGCCTGCCCGTTGGCGATCACCCGCAGCGCCTCGAGGTACTTGATCGCGACCAGGTCGGGACTGGGGTCGCCCTCGTGGATGGCGCGGTACACGTTGCGGGTCGCGTCGGCCTCGCCCTCCGCCACCGCGATCTGGCGGTACTTCTCGGCGTCGGCGAGGCGCTGGACGGCCTCGGCCTGGCCCGTCGCCTCCAGCACGGCCGCCTGCTTGTCACCCTCGGCCTTCGTGATCGCCGCCTCGCGCATGCCCTGCGCCTCGGTCACGACCGCACGGCGGGTGCGCTCGGCCTTCATCTGGTGGTGCATCGAGTCCACGACGTCGGGTGGCGGGTCGATGCGCTGGATCTCGACCCGGACCACCCGGGTGCCCCACTTGTCGGTGGCGTCGTCGAGGATCTCGCGGAGTTTCGTGTTGATGACGTCGCGCGAGGTCAGGGCGTCATCGAGCTGCATGTCGCCGACGACGTTGCGCAGGTTCGTCTGCGCGAGCTTGGTCACCGCCAGCTGGAAGTTCGCCACGTTGTAGACGAGCCGTTGCGGGTCGGTCGCCTCGTAGTAGATGACCGCGTCGACCGACACGACCACGTTGTCAGAGGTGATCACCTCCTGCGGTGGTACGTCAGTGACCTGCTCGCGCATGTCCACCTTCACGAGCCGGTCGATGAACGGGAGGATCAGCCGCAGTCCCGGGTCCAGCGTCGCCTTGTAGCGACCAAGGCGCTCGACGAGGCCTCGCTGGTAGGGCCGGATGATCCGGACACCGCTCGCCGCCAACAGGAACAGTACGAATGCGAGAGCGGCCAGGACGAGCACGGCAGCCACGTGAGCCTCCTCTCGACGCCGATCAGGCGGACCGGGAAGGTCCCGAGGTCCGTGGGGGCGCCACCTCGATCGGATGCGGTATCACCACGAGCCTCGTCCCGGCAACGCGAGCGACCACGACCCGGGTCCCCGCGGGAACCGGCGAGCCGTTGGTGCTCTCGGCCCGCCATTCCTCCCGATCGATGCGCACGGCCCCGCTCTCGTGCAGCCCGGCGGGAATGTCTTGCAGCACGGTCGCGATCTGCCCTTCCCATCGATGCGCGCCGACCTGTGGCGTCGGATTGCGGGCGTCGAGGCGGCGGCCGAGCGGAAAGAGGACAGCCAGGCTGGCGCCGGAGACGGCGACGAACGCGACCCACCCGGCGATCACGCCGCCACCGACGAACGCGACAACAGCGGCGGCGGTGGCACCGATGGCGAACGACAAGAGGAAGAAGGTGCCGGCCACCGCGATCTCGCCGGCGGCGAACCCCGCCGCTGCAAGAAGCCAGATCCAGCGCCAGGTCTCGCCTGAGCTCAGGTCCATCACGCCGCCTTCCGATCCGAACGTAGCACCGGGCTTCTCGGCCCGGCCGTCGGGTTTCGGTCAGCTGGCGCGGCGGGCGCCCCGAAACGCGCGGGCGAGCAGCGGGGTGCGGGACTCGTCGATCTCGGGCTCGGGCTCGGCCGCGTGCTCGATGACCCGGGCGAGGTCGCGGCGGTCGTGGAGCTCCCAGCCTCTCGGCGGCGCCAGGGCGTCGGCGTGCCGCTGGCAGAGGTGGCCGGCGGAGGCGTTGGTCTGGCCGAGATGGTCGAGCCAGACCGACTGGTGCCGGCTGCTGAAGGTGAATGTCGCCGTCGCGGGCTCGTTGCAGCCCGGCCGTCCGCACCGTCTCATCCGATCCTCCGCCTGATCGAACGCGTCGCAGCGTCGAAGGTATCCAAGGACTGGGCGGATCGCGCGGATGCTCGCGCTTCATTCACGACCCGCATCCACCCCCTGCGGGGGAGAATGGCGACGTGGCACCCGTCCCGGCGCGTCTGCGCCCCCTGCTCGATCGCGGCTCGCCCGTCCAGCAGCTGGCCGAGCGATTGGCGGCCGCCGGGCACCGCTCCTATCTCGTCGGGGGCACGGTCCGCGACGCGCTCCTCGACCAGCCTTCTGACGACGTCGACATCGCCACCGATGCCCGGCCCGACGAGGTGGAGCGCATCGTGTCGGACTGGGCCGCCCACGTGTGGTTGCAGGGCAAGCGGTTCGGGACGGTCGGCGCCGAGCGTGACGGGATCCGCTTCGAGATCACCACGTTCCGGGCCGAGGTCTACCGGCCCGAGAGCCGCAAGCCCGAAGTCGAGTTCGCCGACGACATCGAAACCGACCTGTCCCGACGCGACTTCACCATCAACGCGATGGCGCTCGAGCTCCCCGAGCCCCGGCTGCTGGACCCGTTCGACGGCGCGGCTGACCTGGCGGCGCGGCGGCTGCGCACGCCGCTCACGCCGGAGGTGGCATTCCTCGACGACCCGCTGCGGATGCTCCGGGCGGCGCGCTTCGTCGCCGCGTTCGGCCTCGAGCCCGAGCGCGCCGTCGTCGACGCCATCGAGGAGATGCACGGGCGGCTCGAGATCGTGAGCGCCGAGCGGATCCGCGACGAGCTGACCAAGCTGGTCCACGTCGAGGACCCGTCGGCGGGCCTCTGGCTGCTCGCCGGCACCGGGCTGGCGGACGAGTTCGTGCCCGAGCTCAACGCCATGCGGCTCGAGCAGGACCCCATACACCAGCACAAGGACGTCCTCGCCCACACGATTGCGGTCGTCCGCAACACCGACCACAGGAACCTGCGGGTACGGCTGGCCGCGCTGCTCCACGACATCGGCAAGCCCAAGACGCGCTCGATCGGGCCCGGAGGCGTGAGCTTCCATCACCACGAGGTCGTCGGCGCCCGCATGGCGGAGGAGCGGCTGCGGGCGCTGCGGTACCCGAGCCAGATCGTCGACGACGTGAGTCGCCTCGTCTACCTCCACCTGCGGATCCACACCTACGCCATGGGCTGGACCGACCGGGCGGTCCGCCGGTACGCACGCGACGCCGGCCCGCTGCTGGACGACCTCAACCAGCTCGTTCGCTGCGACTGCACCACCCGCAACCAGGCGAGGGCGCGCGCTCTCAGCCGGCGCATGGACGAGCTCGAGGCCCGCATCGCCGCGCTCCGCCAACGGGAGGAGCTCGACCGCATCCGCCCGCCCCTCGACGGCCGCCAGGTGATGGCGTTCCTCGGGATCCCACCCGGACCCCTCGTCGGCGAGGCCCTCGACTTCCTCCTCGAGGTCCGCCTCGACGAGGGCCCGATCGAGGAGGCCGACGCCTACGAACGGCTGCGGGCCTGGGCCGCCGAGCGGGGGATCGAACCGGTCGGTTAGGAGCGAGGAGCTGCCATCTGCTCACGAAGGGGCCGGGTCCCGGCCCCCTCGGCGACTAGAGGCGTGCGGGAGCGGCGAGCGAAGCGAGCGCGACCAGAAGAGTTAGATCCCCTCCTTGCGGGCGCGCCACACGATCATCTCGGGCACCTCGCCCCGCCGCGGCTTCGGCTCCACGATCACCTCGACCCGGAACCCGGCCCACCGGAGGGCCGCGAACACGTCGGCGATCGTGCGCTGGTACACGACGATGGGCTCGCCGTTTCGCTCGACGACGAGCGGTTCCTCGCCGAAGTACGACTCGAGGACCGCCGGTCGCGGCGACGACGTGGGGCTCGACGGCGCCTCGCGTCCGATACACAGCGCCATCGGGTGCTCGTACGAGAACACGAACACCGCGTGGGGCCGAAGGACCCGGTGCACCTGGCGGAACAGCCGGCCGAGGTCGCCCACCTCGGAGATCGTGAACCCGCTGAACGCCAGGTCGATCGAGTCGGCGCGCAGGAACGCGAGGTCGGCGAGATCCCCCTGGTGCCATTCGATGCGGACCTTTTCGCGGGCGGCGATCTGTTGTCCCCGCTCGAGCTGGGCGGCGGAGGCGTCGACCGCGATCGCGAACGCGCCCTGCTTGGCCATGACGATGGCAGCCGGGCCCGGCCCCGACCCGAGATCGAGCACCCGCTTGCCGGCCACGTCCCCGATCAGGCGCAGCTGGTTCTCGGTGGGCCCGTCGGGCCCGTAGCGGATCACGTCGTTCGGGGGGTCGCTGCGCGTGCGGGCCGCGATGCGATCCCAACTCTCCGTGTTGCTCATAGCGTCATCGTACGGTTGCCAACGCGGGGCCCGGCCCTACTCGCCGGCCGCGAACGCCTCCACCATCCTGTGGGCTTCCTCGTCGCGGTACTGCACCGGTGGCGACTTCATGAAGTAGGCCGACGGCCCGAGCAGCGGCCCGCCGACGCCGCGGTCGAGGGCGAGCTTGGCGCAGCGGACGGCGTCGATGATCACGCCGGCCGAGTTGGGCGAGTCCCACACCTCGAGCTTCAGCTCGAGATTGAGGGGGACGTCGCCGAAGTTGCGGCCCTCGAGTCGCACGTAGGCCCACTTGCGGTCCTCGAGCCAGGGCACGTGGTCGGACGGGCCGATGTGCACGGTCCCGTTCTCGGGTGGGTGCGCCATCTGGCTGGTGACGGCCTGGGTCTTCGAGATCTTCTTCGACTCGAGCCGTGAGCGCTCGAGCATGTTCTTGAAGTCCATGTTGCCGCCGAAGTTGAGCTGGTAGGTCCGGTCGAGCTCGGTGCCCCGGTCCTCGAACAGACGGGTGAGAATGCGGTGGACGATGGTCGAGCCCACCTGGCTCTTGATGTCGTCGCCCACGATCGGAACCTTGGCGTCGGTGAAGCGCTGCGCCCACTCCGGATCGCTGGCGATGAACACCGGGATCGCGTTGACGAAGGCGACACCGGAGTCGAGGCACGCCTGGGCGTAGTGCCGCTGCGCCTCCTCGGACCCGACGGGCAGGTAGCTCACCAGCACGTCGGCCCGGGTGTCCCGCAGGACCTGGGCCACGTCGACCGGCTCGGCGAACGACTCTTCGATCGTCTCGCGGTAGTAGAGGCCGAGCCCGTCGAACGTCGGTCCGCGCTGCACCTCCACCCCGACGTCGTCGACGTCGGCGAAGCGGATGGTGTTGTTCTGGCCGGCGAAGATCGCCTTGCCGATGTCGAGCCCGACCTTCGTGGCGTCGACGTCGAAGGCAGCCACGAAGTTCACGTCACTCACGTGGTACCCGCCCAGGACGACGTGCATAAGGCCGGGCACTCGCTCGTCGGGATCGGCGGCGCGGTAGTACTCCACGCCCTGCACGAGGCTGCTGGCGCAGTTGCCCACGCCGGCGATGGCCAGTCGAATCTCCTTGCCACTCATGCTGTGGCTCCTTCCGGTGTCTCGCGAGGAAGTTGACGCCTCTCGGCGGTGATCAGCTCGTCGACCCACTCGAGGTCGCGTTCGATGGACTCGGTGCGGTGCTCCACGAGGGAGCGGGTGTAGCGGTCGGCGCGGGGCGGCTCGGCCTCCCGGGCCCGGGCGAGTCGCTCGCCGAGATCGGCCCGGCGGCGCTGGAGCAGTTCGAGGCGGGCCTCGCGGGGGAGGTGACGGCAGAAGGCGAACTTGAGGGCGAAGACGCGCTCGTCGTTGCCGGCGGGCGCGTCCTCCACCAGGAGCTCCCGTAGGCGGGCGTCGCCCCGGTCGGTGATCCGGTAGGCCTTGCGGGTGCGCCGCCCGGCGCGGGCGCCACGCCGGATCCGGCCCACGGTGACCTCGCCGCTGACCGACCCGGTGGCCGGCATCGGCACCGGGCCGAGGGACGGGCCGGCGCCGTCGGCGCTCTCGATCGACCCCTCGTCCTCGAGCCGGCGCAGCGCGGGGTACAGCGAGCCGAACGAGACCCCCCCGAGGAACCCGAGGGTGTCGCCCAGTCGCTTCTTCAGCTCGTAGCCGTGCAGGGGCTGCTCCTTGAGCAGACCCAGAATGGCGAGGTCGAGCACCACAACCGCCTATTATATCGGTCCGATATATCGGAACAACAACGGAGCGGCATTATGCTCCCACCGGGCGCCCCCGTCAAGACCCACTTCGTTCAGCGGTTGTTCACGCAAGCAACGGCGGTGGCACGAGGCGAGCGAAGACGCGCGGCTCGGCTCCTACACTCCGTGCCGTGCCCGGGCACGTCGACTACGCCCTGGCCCGTCGGGCCGTGATCCGCGACTTCCGCCGCGGGACGCTGACCCGACTCGACGTGTGCGATGCCCACCCCGAGCTCCTCCGGGCGGGGCGCCACGTGGGCGAGGACGCCGGTCGCGCCTGTCCCGTGTGCGGTCTCGAGAACGTCCGCCTGGTCTCCTACGTCTACGGCGACAAGCTCAAGGGGGCCAACGGACGCTGCATCTCCCACGAGCGGGAGCTGGCCAAGCTCGGCGCGACCCACGACGAGTTCGCGTGCTACGTGGTCGAGGTGTGCCTCGACTGTTCCTGGAACCACCTCGATCGCCGCTATCTCCTGGGTCGACGCCACGCCGTCTGAGTCGCCTTTCTGGGCCTGATGGCAGCTTCGTCAGTCGTCCCCATCCCCGACGGGCTCGTTCGGGTACTGCGACCGGCATGACACGCACCACAGCTCGGACTCCTCCACCACTCGCGCCGAGGCGGGCCGGTCCCACACCTCCGGGGTCACGTAGACGCGGCGCACCAGCACGAGCTCCTCGTCCGGGAACGCGCAGTTCTCACACACGCGGTCGGTCACGGGCATCTTCCAATCAACTCGGGACAACTTGGCCATGAGGAGGGTCACGGTAACGACGGCTGGGGTAGCCTGCTGGTGCTGCCGGGAGCCGTGTGTGCCCCGGACGGCGGAGGTCCGGAGATGACTGCTCCGAGGGGCCCGATCAGCGCGCCCGACATC
>JACDBD010000058.1 GCA_013695115.1 Actinomycetota bacterium
TCCGTGCCCTGGGCGGCGCCCCCGACGACGACTAACTCTTCTGGTCGCGCTCGCTTCGCTCGCCGCTCCCGCACGCAGCTGACTGACAGGGGCCCGGGAAAACCGGCCCCCGGTGGGCCGATGGCAGCTCCTAGATCCTGGGGCGGCGGGGCGCGAAACCGTTGAGGCGGTCGATGAGCGCCCGCAGCCGGGCGTGGTTGCGGCGATCGAAGCGGAGGACGATCCGCTCGAGGTCGACGTGGTCATTGTCAGCCACTTCAGTCGGCGTCGCCTCGATCCGCTGGATGCCGTCACCCCGCACCACGATGTCGGCGAACTCCTCGCTGAGGGCCGCCAGCTCCGCCGGTTCCGGTGCGTGATGTAACCGGATGACCAGCTTTCCGCCCACGAAGCGTTGCGAGTGGTAGTTGGCGTAGAAGCCGGTGACCTCGTCGACGGCGGTGTCGACGTCGTCGGTCACGAGCACGAAGTCGAGGTCGTCCTTGCCGACGTATCCCCGACCGGTCAGCTCCGACTCCACGAACGACCGCCAGGACTCCCAGTACGTTCCCCCGGGGACGTCCAGGAGCACGATGGGCGCGGGCTGCGTCTTGCCCGTCTGCACCAGGGTGAGGAGCTCGAACGCCTCGTCGAGGGTCCCGAACCCTCCGGGGAGGAGCACGAACCCGTGTGACTCCTTCACGAAGGCGAGCTTGCGGGTGAAGAAATAGCGGAAGTTGATCAGCTTGGGATCGCCGGCGATGAACTGGCTCGTGGTGGCCTCGAACGGCAGCCGGATGCTCACCCCGAACGACCGCTCCGGTCCCGCGCCCTCGAGCCCCGCCTCCATGATCCCGGGTCCCGCCCCGGTGATCACCATCCAGTCGCGCGCGGCCATCGCGGCTGCGACCCGGCGGGCCTGGTCGTAGAGCGGGTCGTCGGGTTCGGTGCGGGCCGAGCCGAAGATCGCGACCTTGCGCTCGGCGCGGTAGGGCGCGAACACGGAGAAGGCATAGCGGAGCTCCTTCAGTGCGCCGTTGGCGATCTTCAGGTCGCCGCGGTCGGCGGCGTCATGCGCGAGTCGAAGGGCCGAGACGACCATCTCGAACACGAGGTCGGCGTTGGCCTCGGCGCCGGTTTCCTCGACCAGCTCGGCGATGGCAGCGTCGAACTCGGCGTCGCCGGTGCGGTAGCGGGGGAGCCGTTCCACCCTCACGAGGGTAGCGACGTGGGCGCGGGTTACCGTGCACACATGCGTCGCGACCCGTTCCTGATCGGGATCGCGGCGACCGTGCTCGTGCTCGGCGCGGCCGCGGTGGGACGTTCGCTCGGGTCTCGCTCGTCCACGAGCTGACCCACGCGGCCCAGGCCGACGAGCCGGTGGAGTTCGATCTTCGGACCGATACCGAGAGCTTTGCTGCGATCCAGGCGCTGGTCGAGGGCGACGCCATCCCGGTGACGAATCGCTACATCGCCCATCTCGACCACGAGCATCAGCGGCGTTACGAGGACGCGGTCGAGGACGGCGTGCTCGGGGAACTGGTTCTCCTCGAGATCGTGGCGAGCCGCGGACTCGACGACGACACGGTCCGCGACGCCGCCGAAGGCTGGGGTGGCGACGCCTACGTCGTCTGGCGCGACGGTGGCGACCTGCGGGCGAGCGTCAACATCGAGATGGACACCGAAGCCGACACGGTCGGGTTGGAGAAAGCCCTACTCGCGTCGACGGACTCGGGCGACGCTGCGCCCGCGTCGGTGGTGCGAACGGGTGCGCTCGTGCGCGCCGAGCTCATTGTTGCAGGCGCGACCTAGGCGAGCTCGAGCTCGGCGCGGGCGAGCTCGGCGAGCGACGTCTCGGGGCGGGCACCGAGATGGGAGATGACCTCGGCGGCTGCCAGAGCACCGAGCCGACCGCAGGTCGCGAGGTCGTGGCCGTGGGTGAGCCCGTGCAGGAACCCGGCGGCGTACTGGTCACCGGCGCCGGTGGTGTCGACGACCTTGGCGACGGGGTGGGCATCGACGATGTGCACGTCCTCACCCGCGACGACGACGGAGCCCTGCTCGCTGCGGGTGAGCGCGGCGATCTCGCAGTGCCCGCGCACGTGGGCGAGCGCACCGTCGAAGTCGTCGGTCTCGTACAGCGAGCGGACCTCGGCCTCGTTGGCGAAGAGAACGTCGACCTGACCCTCGACGAGGTCGAGGAAGTCGGCTCGGTGCCGTTCGACGCAGAACGAGTCGGACAGCGTGAGCGCCACCCGGTTGCCGGCGTCGTGCGCGAGCCGGGCCGCGTGGCGGAACGCCTCCTTGGCCTTCGGCTGATCGAACAGGTACCCCTCGAGATAGGTGATGTCGGCTGCTGCCACCACCTCGGAGTCGATGTCCTCCGGGCCCAGCTGGGACGCGGCGCCGAGGAAAGTGCTCATGGTCCGCTCCGCGTCCGGCGTCACGACGATCAGGCAGCGTCCGGTCGGCGCGCCCTCGGACGCGGGCGCGGTGGCGAATTCGACACCGATGGCGCGGATGTCGTGGGCGAAAACTGCCCCGAGCTGGTCGTCGCGCACGCGGCCGACGAACCCGACCGACGCGCCGAAGGAGGCGAGCCCGGCGGCGGTGTTCGCCGCGGTTCCTCCCGATACCTCCGTCGCCGGACCCATCGCGTCGTAGAGCGCCTGGGCGCGCTCCGCGTCGACCAGCGTCATCGCGCCGCGCTCGAGGCCGTGCTCATGGACGAACTCGTCCGACTCCTGGCTCAGTACATCGACGAGGGCGTTGCCGATCGCGAGGACGTCGAGGCGGCGGCCGCTCACGATCCGGGAGTGGGGGCGAGCAGCTGGACCGGGATGTGCTCCTCGGCTGGCGGCCGGAGCCGCCGGCCCACGGTCTGCACCCGCCCGTAGAGGGTAGTGCGCTGCTCGAGGGTCCGGCCGAGGGGCTCGACGATCTGGCGGAACTCGGCCTCGTCGAGCTCCTGCCCATGCGACGCGCCCGCGGCGCGGGAGATGTTCTCGTCCATCAGCGTGCCACCGAGGTCGTTGGCGCCGGCGCGCAGCGCCTGCTGGGCCCCGACAACGCCCATCTTCACCCATGACACCTGGATGTTGTCGATCCAGCCCCGGTACGCGATGCGGGCGACCGCGTGGATCAGCAACGCCTCGCGGAAGGTCGGCCCGGGCCGGGCTCGCCGCTGCAGGAAGATCGGCGTGGCCATATGCACGAACGGCAGTGGCACGAACTCGGTGAAGCCGCCGGTCTCCTTCTGCAGCGCGCGCGTGCGCACCATGTGGCGTGCGACGTGCACCGATCGCTCGACGTGGCCGAACATGATCGTGATGTTCGAGCGCAGCCCCACTGAGTGGGCGATACGGTGCGCGTCGAGCCATTCCTCGGTGTCGACCTTGTCGGGACAGATCACCGCCCGGACCTCGTTGTCGAGGATCTCGGCCGCGGTCCCGGGCAGCGTCGACAGGCCGGCGTCGCGAGCGGCAATGAGGTAGTCGCGCAACGGGATCCCGAGCCGCCGTGCCCCTTCGGTGACCTCGAGGGCGGTGAACGCGTGGATGTGGATCTGCGGAGCCGCGTCCTTCACCGCCCGCGCGACGGCGAGGTAGTAGTCGCCGTCGAAGTCCGGGTGGATCCCACCTTGAAGACACACCTCGGTCGCGCCGCACTCGACCGCCTCGACTACGCGCCGCTGGACCTCCTCGAGGCCGAGCAGGTAGGGGTCGCCCCGCAGGTTCAGGGAGAGCGGGCCCTTGGAGAACGCGCAGAACCGGCACTTGAACGTGCACACGTTGGTGTAGTTGATGTTCCGATTTCGGACGAACGTGACCGCGTCGCCGGCTGCATCGCGGCGGAGCGAATCGGCAAGCGCGGCGACGCGGGCAAGATCGGGTCCCCGCGCACCGAGCAGGGTGACGAGCTCGTCGATGCCCGCCTCCTCGCCCGCGGCCACACCGTCGAGCACCTCACCCACCGGTCCGCCGGCGCGGGCCGGCATGGCCAGCGGCAGGATCGGCGGCGGCGGCTCGTTCCCACCGGCGGCCCAGCTGTCGTCGCGCCCGAGGCCTTCACCGTCGGAGCGCAGCATGACCGGAAACCGAACCGCCTCGTCGAGCCACGCCTCGGGGGCGTCGACGTACTCGGGGTACACGGTCAGCCGGGGGGCAAGCGTCTTGCCCGCGGCCTCGGTGGCGGCGCGCAGCCGCTCGAGACCGGGCCACGGCCGCTCCGGGTTGACGTGGTCGGGGGTCACGGGCGACACGCCGCCCCAGTCGTCGATGCCCGCCTGCACCAGGGCACCGAGATCGTGCTCGTCGGTCAGGTTGGGCGGCGCCTGCACGTGCATGAGCGGCCCGAGCACGAGTCGGGCGGCCGCCACCGCCCACAGGAACTCGGCGCGGTCGCACGGGGGCTCACGCTGCATGGCCGTGGCCGGTTTGGGCAGGAAGTTCTGGACGATCACCTCCTGCACGTGGCCATGACGGTCGTGGGATTCGCCGATGGCCAGGAGGGCGTCCACCCGCTCGGCGCGGGTCTCGCCGATGCCCACGAGGATCCCGGTGGTGAAGGGCACCCGGGCCCGCCCAGCCGCCTCGAGAGTGGCGAGGCGGCGCGCGTTCGTGACGTCGGTCACGGTGAACGGGTCACGTTCTCACCGAAGGTCTTCATACCGCTGACGATGCTGTGCCGCGACCGGTGCGGCTACTGCACGTTCGCGAAGCCGCCGGCGCGTCTCGAGTCGCCCTTCCTGCCTCTCGACGACGTGCTGGCGATCGCGCGCCGCGGCGCCGAGCTCGGCTGCCACGAGGCGCTGTTCACGCTGGGCGAGGAGCCCGAGGCTCGCTACCCCGCGGCCCAATCCTGGCTGGAAGGGCACGGGTACTCGTCCACGCTCGACTATCTCGTCGCTGCGTGTGACGCGGTGCTGCAGGAGACCGGGCTGCTCCCCCATGCCAACGCCGGCGCACTCGACCAGGCCGCGCTCGAGCGGCTGCGGACGGTCAGCCCGTCGCAGGGAATGATGATCGAGACCGTGGCCGAGCGCCTGGGTGAGCCGGGCGGACCTCATCACGGCTGCGTCACCAAGACGGCGGCGCGCC
>JACDBD010000068.1 GCA_013695115.1 Actinomycetota bacterium
CCGTGACCGTAAAGAAGGCAGTCATTCCCGCCGCCGGTCTCGGGACGCGCTTCCTTCCCGCGTCGAAGAGCATCCCGAAGGAGATGCTGCCGGTCGTCGACAAGCCCGCCATCCAGTACGTGGTGGAGGAGGCGGTACGGGCGGGGCTGCGCGACATCCTGGTCGTGACCGGCCGGGGCAAGGGCGCGATCGAGGACCACTTCGACCGCGAGCCCGAGCTCGAGGCGCATCTCGAGGAGAAGGGCAAGCACGACTTGCTCAAGGAGATCCAGGCCCTCAGCGACGTTGCCGACGTCCACTTCGTGCGCCAGCACGAGCCCCTGGGGCTCGGCCACGCGGTGTCGGTGGCGCGCGATCACGTCGGCGCGGAGCCGTTCGCAGTGATGCTCGGCGACGACCTCATGATCGACGACTCGGTCCTGCTGCGCTCCATGCTCGAGATCCACGAACGGGAGCAGGCGTCGGTGGTCGCGCTGCTGGAGGTCGAGCCCGACGAGATCTCGGCCTACGGATCGGCCGAGGTCGAGGACCTCGGCGACGACATCCTCCGCCTTCTCTCGGTGGTGGAGAAACCGAAGCCCGCCGCCGCGCCCTCGAACCTGGCCGTGATCGGCCGCTACGTGTTCACCCCTGGGATCTTCGCCGCCCTCGACCGCATCGAGCCCGGCGCCGGGGGCGAGCTCCAGCTCACTGACGCCATCGGGCTGCTGATCGGCGAGGAATCGGTGCTCGGACGCCGCTTCACGCACGGTCGTTACGACGCCGGCCAGAAGGCCGACTACCTCCGAGCCAACATCGAGCTGGCGTTGGACCGGCCCGATCTCGCGCCCGACGTCGAGCCCATGCTGCGCGAGGTCGTGCGACGGCGGGGTCTCGGCTGACCGCGTGATTCCCCTCACCGACGTCCGAGCTCGGATCCTCGGCGCGGTGACCGCCTTGGAACCGCAGCCCGTCGTCCTCGCCGACGCGCTCGGCCTCGCGACTGCGGAAGACCTGATCGCGTCCGAGCCGGTCCCGCCCTTCGCCAATACCGCCATGGACGGTTACGCGGTGCGGGCCGTTGACACCGCCGGCGCTGACGGGGGTGAGCCCGTTCGACTCCGCGTCGTCGGCGAGCTTCCCGCCGGCCGCTCGCCCGCGGGCCTGACGGTCGGGGCGGGTGAGGCGATCCGGATCATGACCGGCGCGCCGGTCCCGGCGGGCGCGGACGCGATCGTCATGGTCGAGGTGACCGAACGGGACGGCGACGACGGCGTGAGGGTCATGCAGAAGGCGGCTCCGGGCGACCACGTGCGCGCTGCCGGGGGCGACCTCGAGGCGGGGCAGGCGGTGTTCCCGGCCCGGACCGTGCTCACGCCCGCGCATCTGGGCGTGCTCGCCAGCCTGGATCACCAGGAGGTGCTCGCGCATCCGCGGGCGCGCGTCGGCGTGCTGTCGACCGGCGACGAGCTGGTCGAGTCGGGCCCACTCGCACCGGGGCAGATCCGCGACGCCAACCGTCCCATGCTCCTCGCGCTGGTGGCGGAGACCGGCGCCGAGCCGGTCGACCTCGGCATTGCCGCCGACGACGAAGCCGGCATCACCGCCACGCTCGAGGGGGCGGTCTCGCGGTGCGACGCGGTCATCACCAGCGGCGGGGTTTCGGTCGGCGACTACGACTACGTGAAAGCGGCGCTCGACCGCATGGCCGCGCTCGACTGGTGGCAGGTAGCCATCAAGCCGGCCAAGCCGCTGGCGTTCGGCGTGGTCGACGGCACGCCGGTGTTCGGGCTCCCCGGCAACCCGGTGTCGTCGCACGTGAGCTACGAGCTGTTCGCCCGGCCCGCCATCCTCCAGCAGATGAGCCATCCCTGCCGGTTCCGGCAAGAGGTCACCGCCGTCGCCGAGCACGAGATGCGCCGCAAGGCCGACGGCAAGCTCCACCTCGACCGGGCGCGGGTCCGCTACGAGCAGGGCCACTACTTCGTCACCCGCACCGGCGCCCAGCAGAGCAACGTGCTGTCCGCGATGGCGGCCGCCAACGGGCTTGCGCTCCTCCCCGACGGCGACGGCGCCGCCGAGGGTGACGACGTCACCGTGATGCTCCTCGATTCTCCCTGCGATCACTAGGACGGCGAAGCCCTACCCTGGGG
>JACDBD010000091.1 GCA_013695115.1 Actinomycetota bacterium
GGCGCGCCCGAGCCGGATCGCTCGCTGACCGGGGTCGAGGTCGTCGTACTCGGCCCGCGCTCGGTTCATCGTGAGGATGGGGGCGGTCTCGGTGAGCCCATAGATCTGGATGAACTCCCATCCCAGCTCGGTCTCGACCTGCTCGATCGTGCGGGTGGGCGGGGGCGCGCCGGCGACGATGATGCGGGTGCGGCCCCGGCCGGGGATCTCGCCCTTCCACTCCTTGGCGGCGTCGAGCACCGCGCTCACGACCGCGGGCGCCCCGTTGAGTTGGGTGACTCCGTGCGCCTCGACGCGGCGCAGGATCTCGGCACCATCGACCTTGCGCAACACGATGTGGCGCCCGCCCATGCCGGTGACGGCGTAGGGCATGCCCCAACCGTTGCAATGGAACATCGGCAGCGTGTGCAGGTACACGTCGCGATCGGTGACGCCCGCCTGCCAGCCGAACGTCACCGCGTTGATCCAGAGGTTGCGGTGGGTGAGCTGCACGCCCTTGGGGCGGGCGGTCGTGCCGCTGGTGTAGTTGATCGTCCCGGTGGCGTCCTCGTCGGGCTCCCACGACTCGGGCTCCGCGCCCTCGCGGAACAGCACCCGGTCGGACTCGCTGCCGAGGACGTACCGGTGCTTGGCGCCGACGCCCTCGAGCGCGTCGTCGAGCTCGGGGTCGACCAGGAGCATGGTCGCGCCGCAGTGGTCGACGATGTAGGAGATCTCGTCGGCGTTGAGGCGGAAGTTCACCGGCACCAGGATGCGTCCGTAACCGCTCACGCCGAAGAACGAGACGAACAGCCGGGCAGCGTTGTGCGAGACGATCGCGACCCGCTCCCCCGGCCCGATGCCCAGCTCGTCGAGGGCCGCCGCCTGGGCCCGGGCGAGCTCGTTGACCCGGCGGTACGTCAGCTCACCCAGCGACTCCGCCGGTTGATCGGGTTCGTCGACCAGGCCGACCCGGTCGCCGTACACGAGCGCGGCCCGCTCGAGGAAGTCGTTGACCGTCAGCGGTACCTTCATCGGGCCCCCTCGCCTCGATCGAAGGCGGCCAACGTACCCGAGGCACCGAAGGATGGTCGCCGGCTGACCGTGCAGCCCAGTCAGTGGAGCTGGTACAGGGGGTTGATAATGGCGAGCCGGCCGCGCTGGTCGATGACCATCCCCTCGGCGGTCAGCGTCGCGCCGAGGTCGAGCCCGGCGATGCTCCGTCGCCCGAGGAAGACGAGCGAGATGCCGCCGGTCTCGTCGACGAGGGTGCACTCGAGCACGGGGCTTCCCGCCAGCGGCTGGACCCGTACCGCCTCGACCCGGCCGGTCACGCGCACCCGCTGACGCCACCGGACTCCTCCGATCGTGGTCGCACGCGCCGCCGTATGGTCACCGTCGGCCCCGTGCTCCTCGCCCACGATCGGCTGGTTCGAAAGCCGTGACTTCCGCAGCGCGCCGTTTCCTCCTGGAGGAACGGGAACCGCAGGTGCGGCCGTGCTGTCGGATGCATCGGCCTGTTCCTCGAAGTGGAACGGAACGGTGGTTACGTTCACGTGCGGCAGGGTCGAGATGTCACGCACGAGGGCGTCAGCGGTGCGGTCGTGGAGGATCCGGTGCCAGAAGCCCTCGTACTTGCGGTCGGGAATGAGAACGCACACCTCGGTCTGATCGTCGGCCACCACCCGAGCGACCGTGTGCATCGCGGCGCGGGTCAGCCGACGGTCGGGGCAGTCGACGAGCTCGAGGGCGTGGTTGGCCAGGCCGTGCTCGCGCCACGACGCCGCGAGCTCATCCGCCCGGCCGTGGTCGACGACGAGGTGAACGGCGCGCAGCTCGTCGGGGCGCAGCGACCGACCCACCTGCATCGCCCGAGCCACGGCGAGGTCGAGGTGGTCCACCAGCACCAGGACGACCAACCGGTGCCGCACCGGCGCGGCGACCGCTGCGGGGACGTCAACCTCCAGGCGACGCGCCTCGGTCTCGTACCGACGTGCCAGACGCACCAGGAACAGCACCATGACCGGCACCAGCACCACGATCACCCACGCGCCGTGGGTGAACTTCGTGACCGCGATGACCACGGCGACCACGAGCGAGAGCACCGCACCGACGCCGTTCACGAACAGGCCGAACTTCCAGCCCGGCTCCTTGTGGGTGATGTGGTGCTTGGCCATCCCCGCCTGCGACATCGTGAACGACGTGAACACGCCGATCGCGTACAGCGGGATCAGCCGGTCGACCTTCGCTCCCGTCAGGATCAGCAGCGCGATCGCGGCGACGGCG
>JACDBD010000099.1 GCA_013695115.1 Actinomycetota bacterium
CTCTCGAACTAAGGGCTCCACGCCGCGGGGTTGATCCGGCGGTTCACCTGGCCGTCCCATTCGGCGAGCGGCGCGCACTGCCAGTACCAGTCGGGGTCGAGGCGAGCCCGGTCGCCCAGCGGCGCCCGCCCGTTCGCCCACCGCAGCGTCGGCCAGGGATCGGCGTCCGACGGCGCCCAGGGGAAGAGGCGCGTGACGATCCGGGCGCAGAGGTCATCGGGCGGCGCGAACGCGACGCCGAGCCCGGCGGCGATGTCACCGGTGTGCACGATGATCTCGTCGCACCCCATGGCGAGGAAGCCCTCGGGGTCGGCCATGCCGGCGGGGTGGAAGGCGCGTACGTCGGGGCCGCTGCCCCGGGCGACGGCTGCCAGCACGGCGGCCCCGGCGGGCACCAGGTCGAGCACCTGCTCCACCGGCGCGTCGGGGTCGTGCTTCCGCAGCCGCGGCAGCGGCCCCGGCGCCCGACTTGCGAGGTGGCTGGCGTAGAAGGTCTGACAGCTCACGACGTGGTCGATGGTCTCGCGGCAGGTCTGACCGATGTCAGCCGCGGGGGCGGTCCAGTCGGCATCCACGGCCGGTGCGAGGGTCTCGCGACAGAGGTCGGCGGCAGCGATGAGGTCGTCGGGCGTGACCGTCATCCCGCGCTCCCAGGGTCGCGCAGGTGCCGGCTGAGATCACCGACCAGGTCGGGGATGATCACGCGCTCGGCGAACCGCCACTGGCCTCCGGCCCGCTCGAATCGATCGTGGTAGCGCCCGGCGATGATCGGCTGGAGCGGCAGGTCCGGTCGGGCCTGGAGCACAGTGAAGTAGGACCGGGCCGCGGCGGTGCCCGCGCCCCCCTCCACGTCGATGGTGACGTTCGAGATCACGTGCAACGTCTGTGGCGTCCCGTCTTCGTGGAGGATGACGCCGTCGTAGCCGCGCCGGACCTGCGCCGCACCCCGCAACGGCTCGCCCCGACCGGGCGATCCCCAGGTCGCGTGCTCGAACAACGCGGCGACGCCGTCGAGATCGCCGGCATCGAGGCGGTCGGCGTACTCGTGGATCAGCGCGGTGATCGCGGCAACGTCATCCACTGCCGGCGTCCACCCACCGGTTGGCCCACGCGGAGACGGCGTCGACGACGTCGCCCAGGGCCTGACCCTTCTCGGTGAGGCGGTAGTCGACCCGCACCGGGGTCTCCGGGCTCACGCAGCGCTGGACGATCCCCTCGGCCTCGAGGTCCTTGAGCCGTTCCGAGCAGAGCCGGTCGCTGAGGCCGGGGATGATGGCGGTGAACTCGCGGAAGCGGGTCTTGCCGGCGAGGAGCGCCCGCACGATCTCCCCCGTCCAGCGCCGTCCCAGCAGTTCGATCGCCTGCTGGTAGCTGGCGCAGTACTCCTCGGCAGGATCCGCGGCCATGGTCGCGGACCCTACCGCCGGGGCTTCGGCGGCCCGGGGGAACATCTGGGCCCCTCCTGCGCTTGTATTCGGTAAGTACCTTATCTCAGATTAGCCGGAGGCCCCATGAGCACCATCGAGACCACCACCGCTCGCACCCCCATCCCTTCCGGGGTGTGGGAGATCGACCCGTCCCACTCCAACGTCGAGTTCGTCGCCCGCCACCTTCTCTCGAAGGTACGGGGCCGGTTCACCGGCTTCGAGGGCGCGATCACGATCGCCGACGACCCGAGCAGGTCATCGGTGGAGGCAACCATCGACGCCGCCAGCGTCGACACCGGCAACCCCGACCGGGACGCCCACCTCCGCAACCCCGACTTCCTCGACGTCGAGCAGCACCCGACGCTCTCGTTCCGGAGCACGTCGGTCGCTGACGACAGCGAAGGCCGTTACCGGGTCGACGGCGACCTGAGGATCCGGGGCGTCACCCGGCCGGTCACGCTCGAGCTCGAGTACCTCGGCTGGAGCGACGACCCGTGGGGCGGCAAGCGAGCCGGCTTCTCGGCCACCACCGAGATCGACCGGCACGACTTCGGCGCCACCTGGAATCTCGCGGTCGAGACCGGCGGTGTCGTCGTCGGCCGCAAGGTTCGCATCGAGCTCGAGATCGAGGCGGTGCTCCAGGCCGAGGAGCAATAACCGCTACGCCGTGGCCCGCTCGAGGCGCTGGTCGTACGCGGCGGCGAGCGCCTCGAGCGTGGCGGCACAGTCACCCGAGTACGACGAACCGTGCATGATCGCCATGGTGCGCGGCTCCAACTCCGCGAGCCGCCTGATCGTAGAGCCGGTGGCAGGGGTGAGCGAGGTGGCGAGGAACATGTCCTCGGCCTCTATCGCCGGTCCGACGATGTCGTCGGCGGACAGCGGCTCGTGACCCCCGAGCTGCGAGCCCAGGTCGCCGCCGAGCAGGGTGCCCGTCGTCTCCTCGTAGAGTACCCGTGCCTCCCAATTGTGGGGCACGTGGGGCGTGTCGAGGTGGCGGACGCGCTTGCCGCCGAGGTCGAGGACCTCGCCGTCCTGGAGCGTTCGGGGCGGGCGGTCGGCGAGATCGTTGAGCGACACGTCGACGCCGATGCCGCCGTGCGCGACCTCGGCTCGGGGCGCGGCCGCGAGCCACTCGTTCATCGAGCCGCACTCGTCCGACTCGACGTGGCCGAACGTGATCCAGCGCATCCCCTCGACCGGCGTCACCCGGCCGACGGCCTCCGAGACCAGCGGGAACATCTGGCGGGG
>JACDBD010000107.1 GCA_013695115.1 Actinomycetota bacterium
GGCGACGTGCTCAACGCTGCCCAGCAGACTGCCTTCGAGAGCTACATCCGGGCCGGCGGCGGCTACGCGGGCATCCACTCGGCCGCGGACACGGAGTACGACTGGCCCTGGTACGGCAACCTGATGGGCGCCTACTTCCAGTCGCATCCGAACATCCAGCAGGCGACGGTCAAGGTCGCCGATGAGGTGCACCCGGCCACGCAGCATCTCCCGGACCGCTGGGTGCGGACCGACGAGTGGTACAACTTCCGCACCAATCCGCGGGGCAAGGTGCATGTCCTCGCGGCGCTCGACGAGACGACCTACACCGCCGGCTCGGGTGCGATGGGCTTCGACCACCCGACCGCGTGGTGCCAGGACTTCGACGGGGGCCGGTCGTTCTACACCGGCGGTGGGCACACCATCGAGTCGTACTCGGAGGATGCCTTCCGGCAGCACATGCTCGGCGGCATCGAGACGGCCGCCGGGGCGACGCCCGCCGACTGCGGCGCGACGGTGTGGTCGAACTTCGAGAAGGTCGCGCTCGACACGAACACGAACGACCCGTTCGAACTCGACGTCGCGCCCGACGGGCGCGTGTTCTACGTCGAGCGCGGCGGCGACGTGAAGATCTACAAGCCCGACACGGAGAGCACGGTGACGGCCGGTCACATCACCCCCTTCACCGGGCAGGAGAACGGCCTGGAGGGGATCGCGCTCGACCCGGCCTTCGCCACCAACGGCTGGGTGTATCTGTTCTATATGCCCCCCGGCACCGTCGCGTGCCCTGCCGCGGATCCGGGCGCGACCACCTGCGGGCTGCAGCGGCTGTCCCGCTTCACCGTCACCGGCGACTCGCTGGTCATGGCCTCCGAGCAGGTGCTGCTCGAGTGGCCGCACCAGCGGGACCAGTGCTGCCACTCGGGTGGGTCGCTCGACTTCGACGGGCAGGGCAACCTGTACATGACGACGGGCGACAACACCAACCCGTTCGCGTCGAGCGGTTTCACGCCGATCGACGAGCGCGAGGGGCGCTCGTCATGGGACGCGCAGCGCACGTCGGCCAACACCAACGACCTGCGCGGCAAGCTGCTGCGGATCACGCCGCAGGCGGACGGCAGTTACACGATCCCCGCGGGCAACCTGTACCCCGCCAACACGATGGGCACGCGGCCGGAGATCTACGCGATGGGCTTCCGCAACCCGTTCCGGATGAATGTCGACCCTGAGAACGGATGGGTGTACATCGGCGACTACGGCCCCGATGCCACTGCGCCCGACCCGAACCGCGGGCCGGAGGGCTACGTCGAGTGGAACCAGATCCGGGAGGCCGGCAACTACGGCTGGCCCTACTGCCACGGCAACCAGTTCGCCTACAACGACTTCGTCTTCCCGGATGGGCCGTCCGGTGCAAAGTTCGACTGCGCCGCGCCCGTGAACGAGTCGCCCAACAACACCGGTCGCACGCAGCTGGAGCCGTCGCAGCCGCCGAAGGTCTGGTGGTCGTATGGCGAGTCCGCCGAGTTCCCCGAGCTCGGGACCGGGACCGGAACCCCGATGGCGGGGCCCGTCTACCACTTCGACCCTGACCTGGACTCGGAGCGCAAGTTCCCCGCCTACTACGACGACACGCCGTTCTACTATGACTGGGGACGCAACTTCATCAAGGAGTTCAAGCTGGACGAGAGCGGCGAGCTGCTCGACATCTTCCCGTTCCTGCCGACCGAGACCTACCTGCGCCCGATGGACATGACGTTCGGGCCCGACGGCGCGATGTACCTGCTCGAATGGGGCAACGGCTTCGGCGGCGCGAACCCCGACTCCGGGCTGTACCGGATCGACTACGTCAAGGGCACGCGGCGGCCGATCGTCAAGGCGAGCGGGACGCCCGACTCGGGCCCGGCGCCGCTGACGGTCCAGTTCTCCTCCGAGGGCACGAACGATCCGGACGTGGGCGACCAGCTCACCTACGCGTGGGACTTCGAGTCCGACGGGACCGTCGACTCCACCGAGCCCAATCCCAGCCACACCTACACGACCGTCGGCAACTACACGGCGCAGCTGAGGGTGACCGACACGTCCGAAAAGACGGCGGTCGCCAACGTGCCGATCTCCGTCGGCAACACGCGCCCGACGGTGACGATCGACGCGCCTCCGGACGGCGGTTTCTTCGACTTCGGCGACCAGGTCGCCTACAGCGTCAGCGTCAGCGACCCCGAGGACGAGGCGGGCGGGATGACCGAGGCGCAGAAGTGCGCGCGGGTGGAGATGTCGTTCCTCCTCGGCCACGACGCGCACGGGCATCCGCTCCAGTCGACGACCGGGTGCGAGGGCACCATCCAGACGGAGGCCGACGACGGGCACGGCGCGAGCGCGAACCTGTTCGGGCTCCTCGAGGCGACCTACACCGACCAGGGCGCGCCGGGCGTCAACCCGCTGACCGGGCGCGCTCAGGTGCTGCTCCAGCCCAAGCGCAAGCAGGCGGAGTACTTCACGCAGAACCAGGGTGTCCAGCTCGAGGGCACGACCGACGAGGGCGGCGGCCAGAACATCGGCTTCATCGAGAACGGCGACTACATCTCGTTCAAGCCGATGAACCTGCTCAACATCGACTCGCTCGTCTACCGCGCGGCCTCCGGCGGCGGGGGCGGCACGATCGAGGTGCACGTCGACTCGCCGAGCGGCGAGCTGATCTCCACGGCCACGATCACGCCCACGGGCGGGTGGCAGACGTGGGACAGCTTCGAGGCCGCCATCACCAACCCGGGCGGCACGCACGAGCTGTTCTTCGTGTTCAAGGGCGGCGGGGGCGGGCTGTTCAACCTCAACTGGATCGAGTTCGTCGGCAAGGGCGTGTCGGTCAACGCCGCGCCGCGCGTGTTCGCGGAGGCGAACCCGGAGCTGGGCGAGGTGCCGCTGACCGTGGACTTCACGGCCACCGCGACCGACCCCGAGAACGCTCCGGTGACGTTCGAGTGGGACTTCGGCGACGGCACGCCGACCGCGACCGGCGCGAACGTCTCGCACACGTACGCGACCTCCGGCACGTTCACGGCCACGGTCACGGGGACCGACAGCGGTGGGCGCTCATCCAAGGACACCGTGAAGGTGCAGGTCGTTCCGGTGGGCTCGCCGCCGATCGAATGCACCGACCCCAACAGCGATCCCGGGCCCGATGACGAGTTCGACGGCGACCGGCTCGATGGCTGCCGGTGGGACGCCGTCGTGCGGCCCGACTACAACGGGTTCCGCGTCGAGGGCGGGCTGCTGAAGATCGATACGACCCCGACGAACCTGTTCGACGCGGGCGGCGACGCGCCGAACCTGATGCTCCAGACATGGCCCTACAACGACTGGACCGTGCAGGCCAAGGTCGTGGCGCCGGTCTCGGAGAAGTACCAGCAGGCCGGCATCCTCGTCTACAAGAGCGACGCCACCTTCCTGAAGTTCGACATCGTGGGCACCTCGGACCCGGGAGTGCACCCGGCGCGCCGCATCGTCGAGATCCGCCACGAGATCGGCGACGAGTTCCAGCCGGACTTCCCGGAGGCCGAAGTCCCGCACACGCCGGGTGACGTCTACTACCTGCGGCTGCAGAAGCGCGGCACTGAGTACACCGGCTTCTACAGCCTCGACGGCACCACCTGGCTGCAGATCGACCCGGTCGAGAACATTGCGCTCGAGGGCGCCAACGTCGGCGTGTACGGGTTCGGCCAGGACCAGACCACGTCGACCACGGTCGGGTTCGACTACTTCCACCTGCTCGAGGGCTCGACCGGACCGAGTGTGAGCGGCTCGGCCACGCGCACCAGCGGCAACGTGCCCCTGGAGGTCGAGTTCACCGGCACCTCGACCTATGGCGAGGGCGAGGCAACCTACAGGTGGGACTTCGGCGATGGCGCGGGCGCCGAGGGGCTCAACGCCACCCATACCTACACCGTGCCTGGCACCTACACGGCCACGCTCACCGCCACCGAGACCGCGGGCGGCGCCACCACCACCGACAGCGTGCAGATCACGGCGAGCGCCCCCTGCTCGACTCCCT
>JACDBD010000132.1 GCA_013695115.1 Actinomycetota bacterium
CCGCGGGCGCTCGCTCGCTGGCGAGCTCCGCTCGCTTCGCTCGCTACGCCGCGCGGCCCCACGTTCATCCGGACGAGGACTTGAGCGGCATCTCGTAGCGGTCGGTCACGCCGAAGTTCTGCGACCACAGCTCGTCGAGCCGCGCCTTCTCGTCGGGGCCGAAGGGAAGCTCCGACGCGGCCGCGTACTCGCGTACCTCTTCGGCGGTCACGCACGTCGGCAACACGGTCGTGAACCCGGCGAACGCCAGGATCCCGGCGACCGCCGCCTGGCCGATGGTGCGACCCGACTCGCCGCCGTAGAGGAACGCGAGCGTGTCGGCCTTGTCGAAGAGGTCGAGCAGGTTCTCGCGCTTGCGGTGGGCGCGGTGGTCGTCGCCCTCGAACTCGGTGTCGCGGGTGACCTTCCCCGAGAGGACGTCGGAGGCGTGGGGGACCCTGGCGATGAGCCCGACCCGGCCGTCGGTCACCGCCGGCTCGGCCGCGAACGTGCGCCCCGGCTCTTGCTCCAAGAGGTTGAACACGGTCTGGAGGGACACGATCGATCGTTCACGCAGCGCCTGCAGGCCCTCGTCGGTCCAGCCGATCGCGGGACCGAGCGCGACCCCGATCTCGCGCACCTTGCCCTCGGCGCGAAACCGCTCGAGCTCGTCCCACAGGTCGTCGGCGAGCACCGGCTCCATCCGCACGTTGTGCAGCTGGTAGAGGTCGACGTGGTCGCGCCCGAGCCGGCGCAGCGAGGCTTCCAGCTGGGCCCGCACCGCCTCGGGACGCCAGTCCTGAGGGCGCT
The DNA here is from genome assembly GCA_013695115.1 of Actinomycetota bacterium. GTDB lineage: Bacteria > Actinomycetota > Acidimicrobiia > IMCC26256 > JACDBD01 > JBPCMN01. The sequence continues at coordinate 790 of JACDBD010000132.1, forward strand.
CGGAATGACCGGGCGCGACGCGGGGCGCGTCGATGTCGTAGCCGCACTTGGTCGTGATCACGACGTCGTCGCGGGGGCCGAGGGTGTCGGCGACGATGGTCTCGCCGAAGCCGTCGTCGCCGTAGACGGGCGCGGTGTCGAAGAACGTGATCCCGGCGTCGAGGGCGGCGTGCACGAGCCCGGCCTTGTCGTCGACGTTGCCCCACCAGTCGGTCGCGATCGTCCAGGCGCCGAATCCGACCTCGGAGACCTCGAGCCCGCTCTGCCCGAATGTTCGGTAGCGCATGCCCCCAGGATACGGCGGGTTAGTAGACGATCACGGAGCGGGCGACCTCACCGGCCTCCATCGCCCGGAAGGCGTCGTTGACGTCGTCGAGCTTGATCTCACGGGAGACGAGCTCGTCCAGCTTGAGCTGGCCCTCGGAGTAGAGGCGCGCCAACTTCGGGACATCCGTGTGCACGTTGCTCGACCCGTACCAGCAGCCCTTGATCGTCTTCTCCTGGAGCACGACGCCGAAGAACGCCGGCACGTTGAGCATGACCTCCATCTTGGGCACGCCCACCAGGATCGACTGGCCACCGCGGCGCGTCATCGCGATCGTCTGCTCGATGGTCGGCCCCAGCCCGATCACCTCGAACGCGACGTCGGCGCCCCGCTCGTCGGTGAGCGCCATCACCTTGCTGACCGGGTCACCCTCGCTCGCGTTCACGAGGTCGGTGGCGCCGAACTGCTTCGCCAGGTCGAGCTTGTTGGGCATCATGTCGACGGCGATGACCCGCTCGGCACCGGCGTAGCGCGCTCCCTGGATGACATTGAGCCCGACGCCGCCGCAGCCGATCACCGCGACGGTGTCGCCCTCGCGGATGTCGGCGGTGTTGGTGGCGGCGCCGAAGCCGGTCAGCACGCCGCAGCCGATGAGCGCGGCCGACGTCATGGGGACGTCGTCGTCGATCTTCACCGCGCCGGTGGCGGGGACGATCGTCTCCTCCGAGAACGTGCCCGACGCCGCCATTTGGCCGAGGTCGACGCCGTCACGCTGGAAGCGGTAGCTGCCGTCGAGGAGCCCGTTCGTCGCCATCGCGGTGTTCGCCGACTCGCACAGCTCCCCCTGGTCGTGCTGGCAGAAGAAGCAGTCGCCGCACTGGGGAACCCACGAGATCACCACGTGGTCACCCTTCTGCACGTTGTCGACGCCCTCGCCGACCTCCTCGATGACGCCTGCGCCCTCGTGCCCGAGCACGAGCGGGGTCGGCACGAGGAGCGTCCCGTTCTGGATCGACAGGTCGGAGTGGCACACACCGGACGCGCCCAGGCGTACCCGCACCTCGCCGGCTTGCGGCGGCTTGAGGTCGACGTCGACGACCTCGATGGGCTCGCCCACGGCGGTGCAGACGGCGGCTCTCGGCATGGCTCCCCCTCGGTTCTCTTGACTGGGCGGTCAACCGTACCGCTGTTCGCGATCGGCACGCTCGGCGGCCCGAATGCCGTAGCCGACGATGATCGTCACCGGCAGGATCACGCACGTCGCCACCAGGCCGGCGATCGTCATGTTCACCAGCATCGACGGGAAGCCGGTCGCGACCGCGGCGGCGAAGGCGACCACCGCCAGCCCGAGCGCGCCATAACCGGCGCGGGACGCCCAGCGCACCCGGCGGGCGATGGCGGCCCGCCGAGCGAGCACGGGATCGTGGGACGCGTTCACCACCGTGACCATCCCACCGCCGCGAACGCCGCTTCCAGGCGAGCGGGGAGGTCGGCGAGCGCGAGATTGCGGCGCGCCACCTCGAGGTTCTCGTCGAGCTGGGCGTGATCGGGTGTCGCGAGCCATGTCGCGAGCTCGCGCGGCGCGTCCACCGAGAACAGATGGAGGCCGAGGGCGACGAGTTCGTCGAGCACGGGGTAGCGCCCGACCGCGATCGGGCGCCGGGCGATCACCGACTCGACCACCGGGTTGCCGAAGCCCTCCCACGTCGACGGGAAGACGATCACGTCGGCGGCGGCGTAGGCGTCGGCGGCGCGACCGGCGCGCCCGACGGTCACCGGGACGGTCGGGTCGGCCAAGGCCCGTTCGAGGGCGGTTTCGTAGCTGTCCTCGGCCGGGCCGGTGAGCCAGTAGCGCACGGTTCGCTGCGGGAGCTCGTGGGCGAGTGCGCCGGCGAAGTGCACGCCCGCGGGAACGTCCTTCCTGGGAATGGCGCGCGTGGGCTGGAGCACGACGAGGTCGTCGGGCTCGAACCCGAATGCCTTCCGCGTCGCGTCCCGCTCGCCGGGTGGTGGGTCGACGTCGAACGCGTTGCGGACGACGCGGGCCTCGATGCCGCGGTCGGCCAGCTCCTGGCGCGACCGCTCGTTGATCGTGACGTGGAGGGAGCCGGGGCGCTCGGGTGGGAGATCCGTGATCTCGGCGAACTCCTCCCGCTGCCAGGGCAGATCGTGGTGGTGGAAGGCGACGCGCGTGTCCGGAAGCTGGTCGAGCACGGCCGCGGTCGCCCGGGCGGCGTCGGCGTTGAGTGGGAGCGAGCACAGGTTCTCGACGACGACCAGGTCGGCGCGGGCGAGCGCGGCGGTCAGCTCGGCGGGCGTGGGCGCGACGTCCTCGGCGTACATCAGCCAGGGCAGGACGACGTCGTCGGGTCGACGGTCGGGGATCTCCCCCGCGACCCGGCGGACGGCGAAGCCGAGCTCGCCCAGTGCCCATTCCCACTTCGTCGCCTCGACCGAGACCCCGTCGGTGCCACCCAGTCGGTAGGAGAGAAGGACAGCTCTCCGCGTCACGCGGTCCGGGAGGCGTCGTCGTCAGCGTCCTTGGGGTGGT
>JACDBD010000181.1 GCA_013695115.1 Actinomycetota bacterium
GAAGTTGAAGATGCCCGAGGTCGTGTAGGTGACGACGATGCCCGACGACGCCAGGGCGTAGATCGAGCCCAGCGAGATCCCGACGACCAGGAACGAGACGACGTTGCTGGTCGTGACGTCGTTCCCCGACCACGACTGCTGGATGACGATCGCGAGGAAGGCGAGGGTGACGACGACCCAGACCGCCAGCCTCCGCTGCTCGAGCCCCACGCCGCCCCCCGCTCGGCGGGTGCCCGGGCCGCGGCGCTGCGGCCCGGGACCGCCCGTTCACTCGGCTACTGGATCTGGTCGACTTCCACGGTCACGAGGTTCTTCTTGTCGTTGCAGGAGAACTCGCCCTTGGCCTTCGGGAACACTCGCTTGAACTTGCCGTCCTTGACCTGCATCATCACGAAGCAGCTGTTGAGCTTGTGCCCGCCGACGTCGGTCGGGGCGAGCATGCCCTCGCCGTCGACCTCGGCGGTGAAGTCGTGGACGTTGGCTGCCTCCTCCAGGAACGCGGCCCGGGTGAGCCCGTTGACTCCGTTGGCCTCGACGATGTTGTTCACCACGTCCCGGAAGAACAGGCCCGCGGCCCATGCCTGGGCGCCGAAACCGTCGGCGTTGTCCTTGCCGACGAACTTCAGGAACTGCTGGACCGAGTTGTTCTGCTTGGCCTCCTCGAACGGGATGAAGAACGTCGACACGAACTGACCCTCGACGTCGGCGCCGCCCTCCTCGATGAAGCGCTGGTCGTAGCACTGGAGCGTGCAGTCGAACACCTGCACACCGGTCACGCCCTGGATCGTGGCTTCCTTGCGCATCTGTACCGTGCCGCGGTAGTCGAGCCCGTTCAGCACGTAGGTGGCGCTGCCCGACTTCACCGCCTGCATGACCGGGGTGAACTCGCTCTGGCCGCCGAGGGCGGACGCCTCGAAGCGGTCGACCTCCTCGATACCGGCCTTGATGCCGCCCTCGATGAGCGGGACCGTTGCCCGGATCGTCGACGGGAGGTCGCCCGGGATCACCCACACTCCGCTGAGCTCGCCGTCGTTCTGCTTGAGGTGGTACTTCACGTGACCCTGGCGGGAGATGTAGGTCTCCGGCCCGCCCGCTTCGAGCGAATCGCACTGGAGCTGGCCCGCGATCACCGGGAACGAGACCGGCGAGCACTGATGGTCGGTCTCGGTCTGGAGCACGGGGACGTCGGGCAGCCCGGTGGCGGCACCGGCCTGGTCGACGCAGTTGACGGCGGGGTCGATGTTGTTCAGGAACAGCGCGGTCGTTCCGACGACCGCGAAGCTGTCCTGGCAGGCCTGGATGAGCGCGCTGCGGGCCTCGTCGCCCGAAAGCCGGGAGTCGATGAAGTTGACCTCCAGCTCGCGCCCGGCCAGGCCACCCTCGACCTCGTTGATGTAGTCGGCTGCCGCCTGTACACCGTCGGCCGAGCCCTTGAACAGGCCGGGGCGGGCGGCGTTGTCGACGTCGGCGATCACCGTGATCGTGATCGTGTCGGCGGTGACGCCGATCTCCGTCGCCTCGGGCGTGTCCTCTTCCTGGGCGCCGGCTCCGGCCGCCACCGAGAGGTAGGCGGCCGTTACCGCCACCACGGAGAGCAACGCGATCCAACGGCCTCGTCTCACGGTTCCCCCTCGTCCCCGCCGGGACCGCCCAGGTCAGGCGGCGCCCCCACACCGGTCCCGGCATTCTGGACGAAATCGAAACACGTTTCAAGAGCGCCCTGACGGGCCGTCAGGTGGTTCGAGGGCCCGGAGGCGTCGGTGATCAGGCCAAATCGATCGTGACCTTCACGACGTCGCCGCAGTTCAGGGTGCCCTTCTTCTTGGGCGACCTCCGCACGAACTCGCCGTCCCGGACCTGGAGGACGGCACCGCAGCCCTTGACCTTGCGGCCGCCCACGTCGGTCGGGGCCAGCATCCCCTCGCCGTCGACCTCGGCGGTGAAGTCGTGGATGTCGGCCGCCTGCTCGAGGAAGGCGGCCCGGGTGAGGCCGTTCTCGCCGTCGGCCGCGACGATCGCGTTCACGACGTCGCGGAAGAAGAGCCCGGCCGCCCACGCCTGGGCCCCGAACGCGTCGGCGTTGTCCTCGCCGACGTACTCCAGGTAGTTCCTGATCGAGGCGTTCTGCTTGGCCTCCTCGAACGGCACGAAGGTCACGGTGACGTAGGTGCCCTCGACGTCCTCCCCGCCCTCCTCGATGAACCGCTGGTCGTAGCAGGCGAGGGTGCAGTCCCACACCACCACGCTGTCGACGCCCTGGATGGCGGCCTCCTTCCGGAGGAGGACCATGCCCCGGTAGTCGAGGTAGTTGGCGACGTAGGTCGAGTTGTTCTGCTTGATCGACTGCACGACCGGCGTGTACTCGGTCTGGGTGGCGAGTCCCGAGATCTGGATCTCGTCGTCGCGCCCGATCCCCGCCTTCTGCGCGCCGCGTACCGGTGGGGTGGCGGCCCTGATCGTCGCCGGCAGGTCGCTGGCGATGGTCCAGACGCCGTGCAGGTCCTCCTCCTGCGTCCCGAGGTGGTACTTCACGTGGCCCTGCCCGGTGCGGAAGGTCTGCTCGGGGTCGTCGAGCGTCGTGCAATCGAGACCGACCACGATGATCGGGTACGAGATCGGCGAGCACTGGTGGGCGAACTCGGTCTGGAGCACGGGCACATCGGGCAGCCCGGTGACGGTTCCCGCCAGGTCGGGGCAGCTGACCGCGGGGTCGATGTTGTTCATGAACAGGGCGGTGGTGCCGACGATGGCGAAGTCCTCCTCGCACGCCTGGATGAGGGCGCTGCGGGCCTCGTCCCCGGAGAGACGCGAGTCGATGAAGTCGACCTCGACCTGACGCCCTGCCAGTCCCCCGTTGTCGTTGATGAACTCGGCCGCGGCGAGGACGCCGTCACGCGACCCCCGGAAGAGGCCGGGGCGGACGGGGTTGTCGACGTCGGCGATCACCGCGATGCGGATGGCGTCGGCGGTGACACCGATCTCGGTCGCCTCGAGCGGCTCGTCTCCGCCTCCGGCGCCCGCCGGCGCCGCCACCAGCCCGGTACCCAACAACGCCACGCCCGCGACCGCGACGATCGTTCGGCGGATACGTCCCATCCCGCTGCCCCCAACCCTTGACGATTCGTCCGGATTGTCGTCCCAACGGGAACGCGTTTCAAGACCTGGGTACGCTCCCGTCCCGATGACGTCGACGGTGCCGCGTGTGCTCGACCTTCTCGACGGCGACTTCTACGCCGGCGACCCCGATCAGGCCTACGCGTGGTTGCGCAGCCACGCTCCGCTGTACCGCGACGAGATCAACCAGCTCTGGGGTGTCTCCCGGCATCACGACGTCGTCGCGATCGAGAGGGACGCGGTGACCTTCTGCTCGTCGCAGGGGTACCGGCCCAACCTCCCGTCGGACAACTCGATGATCGGGGACGACGACCCCCGTCACCACGAACGCCGTCGTCTGGTCGCCCGCCGCTTCACTCCCAACGCGGTCTCGCGCCACGAGGACCACGTGCGATCGGTGGTCACCGGGCTGCTCGACGCGGTCGCGGCTGAGGGCCGGTGCGAGGTGGTCGAGGACCTCGCGGCTCCGCTGCCCGCGAAGGTCATCGGGCGCCTGCTCGGCTTCCCCGACGACCAGTGGCAGAAGGTGAAGTACTGGTCGGAGGCCACCATCGTCGCCGGCGGCGGGCCCCGATACATCAGTGACGGGGTCGCCACCGCGTTCGGCGACTACTGCGCCCACGCGGCCGTGCTCGCCGAGTCCCGCCGAGCCGCGCCGACCGACGACGTCATGTCGGTGTGGACCGGGGCCGAGGCCGACGGCGTCCTCACCCTCGAAGAGGTGCTCTCCGAGGGCCTGCTCCTCGTGGACGGCGGCGCCGAGACCACCCGTACCGTGATCACCGGAGCGGTCCTCGCGCTCATCGAGCATCCCGACCAGTACCGGCGGCTGATCGACGACCCGGGTCTGCTGCCGGTGGCGGTCGAGGAGTTCATTCGCTGGGTCACGCCCATCCTCAATATGCGGCGCACCGCGACCCGCGACACCGAGGTCGCGGGCGCTCCCGTGCGTGCCGGCGACGAGCTGCTGCTCATGTACTCGTCGGCCAACCGCGACGAGGACGTCTTCGGGCCGACGGCCGACCGGTTCGACGTGGGCCGCGACCCCAACCCGCACATCGCGTTCGGGTTCGGCACCCACTTCTGCCTGGGCGCGGCACTGGCCCGCCTCGAGATTCGGGTGATGTTCGAGGAGCTGCTCCCCCGCCTGCGCGACCTGCGGCTGGCTCCGGGCACCCGGCCCGAGCGGGTCCCGAACGCGTTCGTGCGCGGGTTCAAGTCGCTCCCGGTGGAGTTCACGCCGGGATAGGCGCCTCCACGTCCGGCTCGGCGACGTTGTAGAGCCGGGCCGAGTTCTCCCACAGCAGCTTGCGGCGAACCTCGGGCGGCTGGTCGGCGAGGCCGGCGTCGATCTTCTCCCGCACGTTCCCGAAGAGGCAGATGGGATGGGGGTAGTCGGTCTCGAAGAGAATGTTGTCGGCGCCGATGGCCTCGACGACCTGCGCCGGGGCGCGCTCCTCGAAGAAGTAGCAGCCGTACACCTGGCGCATGAAGTAGTCGCTCGGCGGCATGTCGAAGTAGGGCCGGTCCTTCCACACCTTCCCGGCCTCGAACGCGTAGTCGGCGGCCTCGAGCACGAACGGGAGGAAGCCAACGCCGCTTTCCACCGACACGAAGCGCAGCTCGGGGAAGCGCGGGAGCACGCCCGAGAGCAGCAGGTCGACGATCTGGGCGCCGTTCTCGAGGAACAGCGTGACCGACACCGTCGCGTACGTCGCCCCGATGCCGTGGGCGCGCACCCGACCGGGGGCGAACCCGCTCGTGAAGTCGCCGCTGCCGATGTGGAAGCTGATCGGCAGGCCGGCATCCTGGGCCGCGGCCCACAACGGGTCCCAGTGCCAGTCACCCAGGAAGGGAAGGTCGAACTGCTGGGGCTCGCCGGTGAACAGGATCCCCTTGTGGCCGAGGGCGGCGCAGCGCTCGATCTCGGCGACGGTGGCGTCGACGTCCCAGAACGGCGTCGCCATGATCGGGATGAACCGGCGGGGGTCGACCTCGATCCAGTCGAGCAGGAAGTCGTTGTACGCCTGCACGCAGGCGAGCATGAGGTCGGGATCGCCGAGCCCGAGGAACGACTGGTTCCCGAACCCGCCCACGTTGGGGTAGAGCGCCTGGGCCCACACCCCGATCGAGTCGAGGTAGTCGAGGCGGGCGGCGGCGTCGTGCGCGGCGAGCGGTACCTCGTCCATGTTGCGGGGCGCGGCGGGGAACGGATCGGGCCAGCCGGCGGTTGCGGTATGGCCGACCGGGACCATGGCGACGCCGTCGCCGATGTGCCACATGTCGCCCCCGTCCGGTCCGCGCACGAGGTGCGGCGCCTGCTCGCGGAACTTGGCCGGCACCCGCGCCGACCACAGGTCGGCCGGTTCGGTGA
>JACDBD010000208.1 GCA_013695115.1 Actinomycetota bacterium
GCTCGGCCACGTCCTCCGGGAGCACCGCGGCGGTGCTCACGGCGTCGCCGTCCTTGCCCCCGGCCTGTCGCCGCTCGAGGCGGTCGTGGCGAACGGCGGCACCGAGACCGCCGCGCTCTACGGGTGGTCGGAGCCCTACCCCGATCCCGACCCGGGCCGCGCCGCCGAGGCCGAGGCCTTGACCGATGCGCTCGCCGCGCCGGCCTATGACGCCCTCAGCCCCGGGGAACGTGAGACGCTCCTCGGGCTGCTCGACGCCGCCGTCGTCGCCGCCGGGCTCACCGGCGACGGCGCGCCCGACCGCATCCGCGCCGCGGGCCGCATCGTCCGGGATCAGTAGTCAGCCCCCGAGATCGGCGGTTCGAATCTACGATCGGGCCGATGGTCCGAGAGACGGGCGGCGAGACAACTCGGGAACCGGAAGCCGGGATGTCGTTCCGTGACCGGTACGGGCCGTGGGCAGTCGTCCTCGGTGCATCGGAGGGGTTGGGGGAGGCGTACGCCCACGAGCTCGGCCGCCGCGGCGTCAACGTCTTGGCGGCCGCCCGCCGCGGGGCACCACTCGAAGCCGTCACGCGCCGCGTCGCCGGCGCCCACGGCGTGGAAGCGAAGCCGGTGGTGCTCGACCTCGTGGCCGGTGACTTCCTCGACACCCTGCGCAGCGTGACCGACAGGCTCGAGGTCGGCCTCGTCGTCTACAACGCCACCGATCACTTCATCGGGCCCTTCCTGGACGAGGGCCTCGACCACGCGCTCGGACAGGTGGCGATCAACGTGAACAGCCCGCTCGCAGTGTGCGACCACTTCGGACGAGCGATGTTGGAACGCGGTCGCGGCGGCTTCGTCCTGATGGGCTCGGGCGCGGGCGTCGCGGGAACGGCCGGGCTCGCCGTGTACTCGGCCACAAAGGCGTTCGGCCTCACCCTCGCGCAGGCTCTGCACCACGAGTGGCGCGCCCAGGGCGTGGACGTCCTCGGCGTCATCGGCCCGGCGATGGACACGCCGAACTTCCGTCGCCACTACGACTACGACCCCCAGAACCTCCCGGAACCGCCGGTGCCGCCGGCGCGGGTCGCCCGCGAGGTACTCGACGCCATCGGGCACGAGGTCGAGATGACACCGGGCGAACGGTTCCGCGAGGGGTTCGCCGCCTTGTCGTCCCTTCCCCGGGCCGAGCAGTCGCGCCTCCTCTCTTCGAGCCTGGCCGCGACCCTCGATCGGCCCGCTGACCGGGCGGATTCGTGACTGTCACGCCCGCGGGGCCCATGCGAAGGGCATGAGCGACGGCGCGCTCGCGCTGGGCGCGCGCCGAACGGGTACGTGCAGGCGACCGACCGTCAGCCCGAGGACGCCTTCGCCTTCGGCACCTTGAACTGGGCCCGCAGGAAGCCGTCGAAGCCCCGGTCCGAGAGCACGGTCTTGGTCCCGAGCACCATGCGGGCGCCGGCGGTCACGATGTAGCGGGGCCGGGGACGCCGCCGACTGAGCGCCTTGTCGACGGCCTTGGCGACGTTCTCGGGGCCGACGGCCAGCCGGGCCATCGGGCCCTCGTACGCGTTCCGGCTCACCGTGTCGAGCGTCTGATTCAGCCCGTGGTACGGACCGCCCGACCGGCGGTTCTCGCCCAGCGTGCCGGCAACGGTGTCGCCGAAGCCCGTCTTGATGAGCCCGGGCTCGACGACGACGACCTTGATCCCGAAGGGTCGCACTTCGAAGCGCAGCGCGTCGGAGAGCGCCTCGAGCGCGAACTTGCTGGCGTGGTAGGCGCCTCCGCCGGGGAACACGAGGCGACCGCCCATCGAGGAGATGTTGACGATCCGGCCGCTCCCCCGCTCGCGCATGCCCGGGAGCACGAGCTGGGCCATGCGCACGACGCCGAGCACGTTCGTCTCGAGCTGGCGGCGCCAGGCCTCGAGCGGAACTTCCTCGACGGCGCCGTACTCGCCGTAGCCGGCGTTGTTCACGAGCGCATCCAGGGGCCCGGTCTCGCCCTCGGCCGCGCGCACCGCCGCCTCCATGGAGCCCTCGTCGCACACATCGAGGGCCAGCAACCGGCAGCCGGCGTCACCCAGGTCCTTGACCGACTCCGGCCGGCGGGCGGTGGCGTACACGGTCCAGCCCCGGCCGGCGAGACGCTCGGCGGTCGCCCGCCCGATCCCCGATGAGCACCCGGTCACGAGCACGGTCCTCGACGACGCCATAGCAATCCCCCTTTGCAACGTCCTGACAACTTAGAGCATCTTTGTCAGGATGTCCACGCCGAGGGTCGGGGCGCGCGACGACGGTTCGCGTCACCCGCGCCGGCGCGCCGTCTTCGCCGGGCGGCGGCGAGTGCCGCCTCCTCGCGCCGTCGCCGGAACCGCGCCGAGGCCGCACGCAAGCACACGGGTGAGGTCGCCGACGCGACGCCGGAAGACGTCGGCGCTGGGTGCGCCACCGTCTTCCAGACCCTTGGCGCAGTCCATGATGAGTTCGGCCGCCGCGTCGGCGTCGAGTCCGAGCCCGCGTAGCCGGAGCTCGCCGGCCCGCTCCGCTCCGCCCAGCAGCCGGGCGACCAGCCCGACGTGGCGGGTGCGGTACTCGGCCGAGACGTCGCCACAGAGTCGGTTGTTCTCATCGAGGAGCTCGCGGCCGTGAAGGGAGCGGTGCACCAGCTGGAAGTGGCCGAGCAGCTTCGCCGAGAGCACGGCTCGCAGCTGTTCCTCGATGCCCTCAGTCGCGGTGCCCGCGGCCTCGGCCGCAGCCAGCACCCGTTCGTGGACGCGGAGGGAAAGGGCGCGGAACACGTCCTCCTTGTTCTTGAAGTGGAGGTACACCGCAGCCCGCGAGATGCCGGCGGCCTTGGCAACGTCCTGCATCGACGTGCGCCGGAACCCGTACTGGGCGAAGCACTCGTAGGCAGCGTCGAGGATCTCGTCGCGCTTCTCTGTCGCCATCCTGACAGTCTAGACGTGAACTGTCAGCACGGCCGCCGGTTCGCTCACTCGAATCGGTTGGGTACGCGACGCTTCCGGCATGACGGCGCGCCGCTCACGACACCCGAACATCAGCGGTTCGGTCGAGCCGGGCTTCGAGCGGGTCCGAGAGGCGTTCGCGGGCAACTTCAGCGACGGTCCCGAGGTTGGTGCGGCCTTCGCCGCCTACGTCGACGGTCGCAAGGTCGTCGACCTCTGGGGCGGCGAGGCGCGACCCGGGGTGCCCTGGCGCGACGACACGCTCGGCGTGCTCTGGTCCGCGACCAAGGGTGTGACCGCGCTGTGCGTCCAAGTGCTCGCCGACCGACGCGAGCTCGACCTCGACGTGCCTGTCGCCGGCTACTGGCCGGAGTTCGCGGCCGCGGGCAAGGAGGCCGTCACGACGCGGCACGTCCTCACCCACACCGCCGGCCTTCCGACGTGGGACGGGTACCGGGAGCTCGTCACGCTCGCCGACCCCGCCGGCTGGGGCCGCACCGAGGCAATCGCGGCCGCGCTCGCGGCGGCGCCGCCGCTGTGGGCCCCCGGTCGCCGGCTCGGCTACCACGCCTTCACCTTCGGATGGCTGCTGGGTGAGATCGTGCGGCGCATCACCGGCGACACGCTCGGCGCGTGGTTCCGCGCCAACGTGGCCGCGCCGCTCGGGCTCGACCTGTGGATCGGCCTACCCGCCGAGCATCATCATCGTGTCGCCGACCTGCTCCCTGCTCTTCCGGCCGACCCGGCCCTGGCCCTGCTCATCGCGGCGACGACGCGGCCCGACGCGCTCACGGGCCGGGCGCTGCTCGTCGACGAGCACGGCGGTGTCGACCGCGCCGCCTC
>JACDBD010000211.1 GCA_013695115.1 Actinomycetota bacterium
CGGCTCAGGTAGCGGCGGTTCTTGATCTTGGCCCGCAGGTAGTCCTTGTTCATCGTGGCGATGAAGTCGATGCTGATCTCCTTCGGGCACGCCGCTTCGCACTCGCCGTAGTTGGTGCAGCTCCCGAACAGCTCCTCCATCTGGTCGACCATCGCCTCCACCCGCTGGTAGCGCTCGGGCTGGCCCTGGGGTAGCAGTCCCAGGTGGGCGACCTTGGCCGCGGTGAACAGCTGCGCCGCGCTGTTGGGGCACGCGGCCACGCACGCCCCGCAGCCGATGCAGGCGGCGGCGTCCATGGCGGCGTCGGATGCCTCCTTCGGCACGAGCATCAGGTTGGCCTCGGGCGCGCTCCCGGTCGGCGCGCTGATATACCCGCCCGCCTCGATGATGCGGTCGAGCGCGCCGCGGTCGACGACCAGGTCGCGGATGACCGGGAACGCCGCTGCCCGCCACGGCTCGACGGTGATGTCGGCGCCGTCGGCGAACTTGCGCATGTGCAGCTGGCACGTCGCGGTGCCGAGCTCGGGCCCGTGGGCCTGGCCGTTGATCATCATCGAGCACGACCCGCAGATGCCCTCGCGGCAGTCGTGGTCGAACGCGATGGGCTCCTCGCCCCGCTCGGTCAGCCGCTCGTTGAGCACGTCGAACAACTCGAGGAACGACATGTCGGGGCTGATGTCGCCGACCGCGTGTTCCTCGAAGCGTCCCGGCGCGTCCGGCCCCGCCTGGCGCCACACCCGCAGCGTGAGGTCCATTACTTGTAGCTCCGCTGGGCGAGGTGCACGTTCTCGAACTCCAACTGCTCCTTGTGGAGCTCGGGCTTCGACCCGACCCCGGTGAACTCCCACGCGGCGACGTAGGCGAAGTCGTCGTCGTTGCGGAGCGCCTCGCCGTCGTCGGTCTGGTGCTCGACCCGGAAGTGCCCACCGCAGCTCTCCTCGCGGTGCAGCGCGTCGATGCAGAGCAGCTCGGCGAACTCGAGATGGTCGGCGACCCGACCCGCCTTCTCGAGCGACTGGTTGAACGTCTCGTGCTCGCCCAGCACCCGCACGTCGCGGTGGAACTCCTCCCGCAGGGCCGGGATCTCGCCCAGCGCCTTGTCGAGGCTGGCGGTGCTGCGCTCCATGCCGCAGTTGTCCCACATGATCTTGCCGAGCTCGCGGTGGAACCAGTCGACCGAGCGCTTGCCGTTCACGGCCAGCAGCCCCCGCACTCGCTCGTCGACCTCGCGTTCGGCGGCGCGGAACACCTCGTGGTCGGTCGGGACCGGGGCTTCACCCAGCTGGGGCGCGAGGTAGTCGCCGATCGTGTTCGGCAGCACGAAGTAGCCGTCGGCCAGGCCCTGCATCAGCGCGCTGGCGCCGAGGCGGTTGGCGCCGTGGTCGGAGAAGTTGGCTTCGCCGAGCACGTAGAGCCCGGGCACGTTGCTCATCAGGTTGTAATCGACCCACAGCCCACCCATCGTGTAGTGGACCGCGGGGTAGATCCGCATCGGCACCACGTACGGGTCCTCGCCGGTGATGCGCTCGTACATCTGGAAGAGGTTCCCGTAGCGCTCCTCGACGACCTTGCGTCCGAGCCGGGCGATGGCGTCGCTGAAGTCGAGGTACACGCCGTTCTTGCGCGGGCCGACGCCCCGGCCGGCGTCGACCTCCCGCTTCGCGGCGCGGGACGCGACGTCGCGGGGGACGAGGTTCCCGAACGCGGGGTAGCGGCGCTCGAGGAAGTAGTCGCGCTCCTCCTCGGGGATCTGGTTGGGCAGACGGGGATCGTCGATCTGCTTCGGCACCCACACCCGGCCGTCGTTGCGCAACGACTCGCTCATCAGCGTGAGCTTCGACTGGAAGTCCTCGCTCGCGGGGATGCACGTCGGGTGAATCTGCGTGAAGCACGGGTTCGCCATGAGCGCGCCCTTGCGGTGGGCCCGCCAGATCGCGGTGACGTTGCAGCCCTTGGCGTTGGTCGAGAGAAAGAAGACGTTGCCGTAGCCGCCGGTGGCGAGCACGACCGCGTGGGCTGAGTGCGACGTCACCTCGCCGGTCACGAGGTCGCGCACCACGATGCCCACGGCGCGCCCGTCGTGCAGCACCAGCTCGAGCATCTCGGTGCGGGAGTGCATCTCGACCGTGCCCAGGTGGATCTGGCGTTCGAGCGCCTGGTACGCGCCCAGCAGCAGCTGCTGGCCGGTCTGACCCCGGGCGTAGAACGTGCGCGACACCTGCGCGCCGCCGAACGACCGGGTGTCGAGCAGGCCGCCGTACTCCCGCGCGAACGGGACGCCCTGGGCTGTGCACTGGTCGATGATGTTCACGCTCAGCTGTGCCAGCCGGTAGACGTTGGCCTCGCGCGACCGGTAGTCGCCGCCCTTGACGGTGTCGTAGAAGAGCCGCTGCACGCTGTCGCCGTCGTTGCGGTAGTTCTTGGCTGCGTTGATGCCGCCCTGGGCGGCGATGCTGTGGGCGCGCCGGGGCGAGTCCTGGAAGCAGAACACCTTGACCCGGTACCCGAGCTCGCCCAGCGACGCCGCCGCCGACGCGCCCGCCAGCCCGGTCCCGACCACGATGACGTCGAACCTGCGCTTGTTGGCCGGGTTCACCAGCTTCACGCCGAAGCGGTGGGCGTCCCACTGGTCGGCGATCGGACCGGCGGGCGCGTGGGCGTCGAGGCGCACGTCGCTCACTCGACGACTCCCGCCAGGACGGCGATCGGCACGCTGATGAACCCGATCGTGGTGATCACCGCGAACGCGGTCGCGAACCAGCGTCGCCACGGGTTGAACCGCGGGTTGTTGAGCCCGACGCTCTGGAACAGGCTCCACGCCCCGTGGTACAGGTGCACGCCGAGAGCGATGTTGGCGACGATGTAGATCGCCGACACCGGCCACTGCTCGAAGCTCGCCACCACGTTGCGGTACACGTCGCCCCGCTCGAATCCCGGGTTGGCGCTGCCCCAGGTGAAGTCGGCCAGGTGGAACAGGAGGAACAGCAGCACGATGACGCCGGTCCAGCGCATCGTGCGCGCCGCGAACGTGGCCGCGACGTAGTCGCGGTCGGCCTGGTACTTGACCGGCCGGGCCTTCTGGTTCATGCGGGTGAGCGCGTACGCGGCGTGCAGGTGGAGCGCGATGGCGCCGATGAGCGTGACCCGCAGCATCCACAGCGTGAACGTGCGTGGGAACGGCGGGTCGAGCAGCTCGCGCAGCCACTCGCCGTAGTGGTTGATCTGGCCCGGGCCCTCGAAGACGTGGAGGTTGCCGATCATGTGGGCGAACACGAAGCCCATCCCGATCACGCCGGTGACCGCCATCACCCACTTCTTGCCGACGGCCGAGCGGTAGAACTCGATCACGAACGGCGTGCGGAACCGCGGTTCGGGAACGGGGGCGCCCGTGTCCTTGACGAGGCGGTCGGCGTCGTCGGCGCCCGAGCGTGCCGGCGCGGTCGAGACCTCTTCGACCTTGGCCACCAAATAGCTCCCTCACTCGAGACCGGGATACCCGGCCTCGCCCTTCGGGACGTTCGTCCGCACGGTGAACCGCAAGTTAGCGCCGGGTTCGCCGGAATCCTCAACCGGGGCGGGACCGCCGGACCGCTTCCATGATCAGCGGGGAGTAGCGGTTTTCCACCGAGCCGACCTCGGGATGGGTGAGCGTCGCGACCAGCTCGTCGGTGCCGTCGAGGTCGATGTCGGCGACGTGGGCGACCGCGTTGGCGGGCACGTACCCGGTCCACTTCCCGACACGCCGGCTGCCGGCGTGCACGTCGATGACCGCGTCCTCGAGCCCGTGGCGCAGCTCGCTGGCGACGTGCACCACGCCCTCGCGGGGCTCGACCATCGCCAGCACGGACCGGCAGGCGTCGCGCAGGGCGGCGTACCCGCGCTTCTCCGCACGCGCGTGGTCGAGCACCGACCAGGTGACCGCGGGGTGGCCGTCGGCGAAGCAGAAGTGGCAGAACCCGCCGGTGGGCTCGTACTTGAGCCGGCGCAGGTCCTCGACCTGGAGGTGGATGAGCGCCGCCTGGTACTCCTGGGTCGCGGCGCTCCATTCGTCGAACGTCGCGTAGTCACCCGGCGGCACCACCCGGTCGAAGATGCGCCGCTGGCAGGCGTGGTGCTCGAACAGCCGATCCCAGTCGAGGTCGGGCCAGCGTTCCGGCTCCATGAACTCGGCGGTCTCGGGGACGGCCTGGGCGCCGAACTCGGTCACGAAGCGGGCGAGACGCGGGATCGTGCGCAGCGCGGGCGCGAGCCCGTCCATCCGGCCGTGGTACCAGCCGAAGTAGAAGTGCGTGTCGGTGCCTCCGCCGCCGAGCCGGGGGAAGACCCCCGAGTGCAGGTCGACCGGCCGACTGGGGTCGGCGCGGTGCAGGGTGCGGGCCAGCGAGCGGTCGAGGATGTCCTTGTTCCAGGTGGGCAGGAACATCGACGCCGCGGCGCGGGCCATCGCGCCCGCGTCCATATCCTCGCCGGGCTGGATGTCGATGGCCAGCGGCTCGTTGTGGGCGCACCACACGAAGATGCTCGGGTGGTGGCCGAGCAGGTCGACCATCGCGCGCGCCTGGGGCACCGCCTGCTTGCGCAGTCCGCGGGCGTAGCCCCACTGGAGCGGAAAGTCCTGCCACACGAGCAGTCCGGCTTCGTCGGCGGCGTCGTAGAGCTCGGGTCGGGTGACGTGGGCGTGGACGCGCAGGAAGTCGAGGTTGGCGTCGACCGCGAGCTGCACGTCACGGCGCAGCTCATCGGGCGTCGCCTCGGCGAGCGCCATGCGGGTCGGGCCCTGGTTCGAGCCCATGGGGAACATCCGCTCACCGTTCACGCTGAGCTGCCAACGGCGCATCCGCACCTCGCGGAACGCGGTACGCAGCCGGCGGGTGTCGCTGGGCGCGCCGCCGACCTCGACCGTGACCTCGAGGTCGACGAGATGTGACGGCTCTCTGAGACGCCACGGCCACCAGCGCGGCGGCGCGTCGACGTCGAGGGTCCAGGCGAGGTGGTTGTCGCCGGCGGCGAGCGACATGTCGCGCGTCGCTTCCAGCAGGAGCGTGTCGCCGGGGGCGGGCCCGGTGACGCGCGCGGTGAGCACCGCCGGCAGCGGCGCGGGCTCGGGGTCGGGGCCGGGATCGAGGGTGAGGTCGAGCCGCAGGCGCCCCCGCTCCTCGGTCGCCTCGGTGCACACGCACGACAGCCGGGCGAGCCGGACGGGCCCGGTCTCGACGACGCGCACCGGTCGCCAGATGCCGCCCGGGTTCCAGGCGGGATCGAGATTGTCCCAGTGCGAGAACACCCCGGTGATGATGCGCTTGGCGGTGCGGTCGGTCTGGCGGGGGCAGGCCACCTCGATCGCGAGCGCGTGCTCGTCGTCGGGTCGCGCCGCCAGGACGTCGGTTACCTCGAGGGTCTGGGGGGAGAAGTAGCCCTCGGTGGCGGCAAGGTAGCGGGAGTCGAGCCACACGTCGGCGAAGTAGAAGACGCCGTCGAGCACGAGGAACCGACGCGTGCCGGGTACCGCGCCGTCATCGTCGAGCTCGAAGCGCCGGCGGTACAGGACCGGCCCGTCGCTGTCGGCGAACGCCTCGTGGGAGCGCCAATGACCGGGGACGGTGAGCGTCGCCCAGTCGGCGTCGTCGAAGCCGGCTTCGACGAAGCGCTGGTGGAGGTCGCCGGCGCTCTGCTCGGCGCGCCACGGGCCCGAGAGGTCGAGCTCGTTGCCCGCGCGCACCTAGCCGGTGGGTGGGGTGGTCGGGGTGGTCGGGGTGGTCGGAGTCGTCGGGGTCGTCGGGGTCGTCGGGGGATCGCCGCGGTCGCGCGCGATCTCCTTGGAGATGGCGCGCTCCTTCCAGTCGCGCAGGCGGGGATCGGCCTTGAAGAAGATCGCCGCGCCGTGGAAGGCGAGCCCCAGGCCCCAGAAGACCGTCGCCCAGAGGAAGTCCCAGCCCACGACGATCAGGAAGATGATGTTGATGATCAGGTAGACGGCCAGGTGGATGGCGAAGCCGAGCCTGGCCTCCACCCGCTGCCTGGCTGCTTCGTACTGCTCGTCCTCGGGCATGCCGACCTCCTCGTGGCGTTCCGGTGGTCGCCGACTAGGGCAGGCAGTCTGGCAGGTACGATCCCGGGCGCGAGACCCCCCTCCTCTTCCTCTCGATCTGGAGCGTGATGACCCGTCCCGGCACCCTCGGTGAGCTGCGAGCCGGCGGTTGGGTGTCGCGGCCGGTGAAGGAGGAGGTGCGGGCCAACGCGGTCACCCGTATCGCCGAGGGCAAGCCGCTGGTCGACGGGGTCATCGGCTTCGAGGACACGGTGCTGCCGCAGCTCGAGAACGCGCTCCTGGCCGGCCACGACGTGATGTTCCTGGGGGAGCGGGGCCAGGCCAAGACCCGCATCATCCGCTCGCTCACGAGCCTGCTCGACGAGTGGACGCCGACCATCGCCGGCAGCGAGATCAACGACGACCCCTACGAGCCCATCTCCCAGCACGCCCGCCTGCTCGTCGCCGAGCGGGGCGACGACACGCCGATCGAGTGGATCCACCGCGACCGGCGCTACGGCGAGAAGCTCGCGACGCCCGACACGTCGGTCGCCGACCTCATCGGCGAAGTCGACCCGATCAAGGTGGCGGAGGGCCGCTACCTCGCCGACGAGCTGACGATCCACTACGGGCTCGTCCCCCGCACCAACCGCGGCATCTTCTCGATCAACGAGCTGCCCGATCTCGCCGAGCGCATCCAGGTGGGTCTGCTGAACGTGCTCGAGGAGCGCGACGTGCAGATCCGGGGGTACAAGATCCGCCTACCTCTCGACCTGATGCTGGTCGCGTCGGCCAATCCCGAGGACTACACGAACCGCGGCCGCATCATCACGCCGCTCAAGGACCGCTTCGGCGCCCAGATCCGCACGCATTACCCGCTCGACGTCGCCGTCGAGATGGAGGTAGTGGAGCAGGAGGCCCGGCCGCTGGCGGCCGAGGAGCTGGCGGTGCAGGTGCCCGAGTTCATGTCCGAGATCGTGGCCGAGGTCAGCCAGCAGGCGCGGCGCTCACCCCACGTGAACCAGCGGTCGGGTGTTTCGGTGCGCCTGTCGATCGCGAACCACGAGACCCTGGTGGCCAACGCCGCCCGCCGGGCGCTGCGCAGCGGCGACCGCGAGGTCGTGCCCCGGGTGAGTGACCTCGATGCCCTGGTGGCGTCGACCGCGGGCAAGGTGGAGTTCGAGACGCTCGACGACGGGCGCGAGGAGCAGGTGCTCGACCGCATCGTGAAGGCGTCGGTGCTGGAGGTGTTCCGGGCGCGCTGCCGGCCGGAGAAGTTGGGCGAGCTGGTGGCGGCGTTCGACGAGGGGCTGGTGGTGCACACCGGCGACGACGTGCCCGCGTCCGACTACGCCGGGCTGCTGCCGAAGCTCAAGGGCCTGCGGGGCACGCTGGCGGACCTGGGCGTGGGGGAGACCCCGGCGGGTGTCGCCTCGGCGGTCGAGTTCGTGCTCGAAGGCCTGCACCTGTCGAAGCGGCTCAACAAGGACGCGGTGGGCGGCAAGGCCGCCTACCGCGGCCGCGGCGGCACCGCAGGTGGTGGCGGTTCGAGCGGTGGTGGCGGTTCGAGCGGCGGGGCCGGTCGGTCCGGCAGGTAACGGACTACTACGACGTCCTCGGCGTCGAGCGCGACGCCACGCAGGAAGAGATCGCGTCCCGCTTCCGGGCGCTCGCCCGCACGCTCCATCCCGACAGCCGTCCGGTCGATCCGGCGGCAGCCGAGAGCTTCAAGCAGGTCACCGCGGCGTACCGGGTGCTCGGGAACGTCACCAGCCGGCGGAGCTACGACACCACCGGCTCTGCGCTCGCTCGACCTCCCGCCCCTCCACCGGCGGCCGCGTCCGCGTCCGTCCCGCCGCCGCGGCTGCCCCGTCTCACCCGCCGGGCCGCCCGGTGGGCCGTGATCGGTGGGATCGGCTGCTTCGTCTTCGGGATCGTCGCCTCCTTCTTGGTCGTCGTGCTCCAGCGCCACGACACCGCCCTGCGCGAGGACGGCGTCGAGGTGACCGCGACCGTGGTGGAGGTGAGTGGCGAACGGCGCCTCCTCTTCACGACCGCGGCGGGTGACGAGATCCGGGCCGAGGAGCCGCTCAAGAGTGGGACCGGCCGCCCGCCGGTCGGGACGCAGGTCGAGATCCTCTACGACCGCGACGACCCGACCACCGTCATCAACGACGAAAGTCAGCTGGCCCGCGACATCACGTTGTGGATCGTCGCGATCAAGCTGGTCGTCGGCGGAGCGGTCTTCGTCGTCGTCGGCGCCCGTCGTCTCCGACGTACGGAGCCCGCAACCAGCTAGAGCGGCCCGCCGCCTCCGCCGCCCTCGCGCTCGGGAAGCTCGCACCCCTTGGTCGCGAAGCGGTTCACGTTGTCGACGGCCTCCCGGACGTCGGGATCGTCGCGCAGGTCGGGGTTGTCGGGATCGGCGCGCACCGCCTCGAGCGCGTCGAGGAACGTGCGGGCGTCGCCCTCGATCTCGGGCGGAGCGGTCTCGACCAGCCGCCGGACGAGGCGGATCTGCTCGTCGATGTCGACGAGTTGCTCGAGCCCCTCCTCGAGGTCGATGGCGGCTTGGCAAAAGGCTTCGGGTGGCCGGGTGACGGGCTCGTCGCTGCTTCGGCAACCGGCGGCGGACACCACGACGACAAGGGCGGTGAGTAGGACGTTCGCACGCATCGCCCGATTGTGGCCCGCGTAGGCTGGTGGGATCTCACCAGGAGGACGAAGCGGATGGCAGATGTCGAAGGGCAGGCAACGGTTCACATCAACGCGGCACCGGAGAAGGTGTACGCCCTGATCTCCGACGTGACGCGGTACCCCGAGTGGAGCCCCGAGCAGGTCAAGACCGAGTGGGTCGGCGATGCCAAGGGCCCGGCCGTCGGCGCCAAGTTCAAGGGCCACAACAAGCTCGGGATCCTGCGCTGGTCGCGGTCGGCCACGGTGAAGGCCGCCGATCCGGGTAAGGAGTTCACGTTCGAGACGCCCGAGACGCGCTGGAGCTACAAGCTCAGCCCGGCAGGAGGCGGGACCGACGTTACCGAATCGTTCGAGACCCTGAAGTACGGACTCTTCTCGAAGCTGACCGCGCCACCGAAGAAGCGGGCGCCCAAGCTCGAGGGCGATGTGCAGAAGACGCTCGAACGCATCAAGGCCGCGGTTGAGGGGAGCGCGTAGTCACATGCCGCTCTTTCGCCGGCGCGAGGCGGGCTTCCGCTACTCGCGCTGGGACGGGTCGCAGGTTGGCTTCGATCTCGATGCCGACTCACTCCTCTCGGAGATGTCCGACGACCTGCTGTACCACGGCGACCTGAACGCCGCCCTGCGCCGTCTGCTCCAACAGGGCTTCCGCGACCGCAACGACGAGCAGCTCATGGGCCTGCGCGAGATGCTCGAGCGGCTCCGGGAACGGCGGCGCGAAGAGCTCGAGCAGCGCGACCTCGGCGGCGTCTACGACGACATCGCCGAGAAGCTCCACGAGATCGTCGACCAGGAGCGGGCCGGGATCGACCGGCGGGTCGACGAGGCCCGCCAGTCGGGCGACCGACGCCGGCAGGAGATCGTCGACGATCTCGCCCGGGAGCGGCGCCGGCAGCTCGAGGAGCTGCCGCCCGACCTCGCCGGGACGGTGCAGGAGCTCCAGAACTACGAGTTCATGGACGACGCCGCCCGTCAGCGGTTCGAGGAGCTGATGGACGAGCTGCGCCAGCAGCTGATGCAGAGCTACTTCAACCAGATGTCGGAGGGGATGAAGGACGTCTCGCCCGAGCGCATGCAGCGGATGAAGGACATGCTCGCCGAGCTCAACCGGATGCTCGAGCAGCGGGAGCGGGGCGAGGAGCCCGACTTCAAGGGGTTCATGGAGAAGTACGGCGACTTCTTCCCCGGCAACCCCCAGAACCTCGACGAGCTCCTCGAGCAGATGGCGCAGTCGATGGCGCAGATGCAGTCGCTGCTCAACTCGATGACGCCCGAGCAGCGGGCGCAGCTCCAGGGCCTGGCCCAGGCGCTGCTCGAGGACCTCGACCTGCGCTGGCAGGTCGACGAGCTCGCCCGCAACCTCCAGCAGGCCTTCCCCGACCTGCCGTGGAACCGGCGCATGGACTTCTCCGGCGACGACCCGCTCCAGTTCGGCCAGATGTCGGGCCTGCTCGAATCGCTGGGCGACATGGACGACCTCGAGAACCTGCTGAATTCGGCCACGCAGCCGGGCGAGCTGGCCGAGGTCGACATCGACAAGGCCCGCGACCTGCTCGGCGACGACGCCGCCCGGTCGCTGGAGCGGCTGGCAGAGCTGGCGCGGCTGCTCGAGGAGGCAGGCCTGATCGAGCAGCGCGAGGGCCGCTTCGAGCTCACCCCCCGCGGCATCCGGGCCATCGGGCAGAAGGCGCTGGGCGACCTGTTCCGCAGGCTGCTCAAGGACCGGACCGGGCGCCACGACGTCGACCGCGAGGGGCCCGGCAACGAGCGGGCGTTCGAGCACAAGCCCTACGAGTTCGGCGACCCGTTCCACCTCAACGTCGAGGAGACGGTGAAGAACGCGATCTGGCGCGAGGGCGCGGGCACGCCCGTCCGGCTCGATCCCCGCGACTTCGAGGTGGAGCGCACCGAGGTGATCACCCGCTCGGCGACGGTGCTGCTGCTCGACGTCTCGCTGTCGATGCCGATGCGCGACAACTTCCTCGCGGCCAAGAAGGTGGCGATGGCGCTGCACGCGCTCATCACCTCCCAGTTCCCGCGTGACTACTTCGGGCTCGTGAGCTTCGGACGGGTGGCCCGAGAGGTGAAGCCGGAGCTGCTGCCCGAGATGAGCTGGGACTTCGAGTGGGGCACCAACATGCAGCACGCGCTGTTGCTGGCCCGTCGCCAGCTGTCACGCCAGATCGGCACCAAGCAGGTGATCATGGTCACCGACGGCGAGCCCACCGCCCACATCGAGGGCGGCGAGGCCTTCTTCCAGTACCCGCCGTCGCCGGTGACGATCGAGGAGACGTTGAAGGAAGTCATGCGGTGCACCCGTGAGGGCATCCGCATCAACACCTTCATGCTCGACGAGAGCTACTACCTACGGTCGTTCGTCGAGCGCATGATGCGCATGAACCGCGGTCGGGCCTTCTTCACCAGCCCCGACACCCTGGGCGACTACGTGCTCGTCGACTTCCTCGAGCACCGCCGCCAGGCGAGGCGCGCCAGCTAGGAGTCCAAGACTCGCCGATACGCGGCGAGGGTCTTGGAGTCGAAGCAGACGAAGCGCACGAGCTCGACTTTGGTGTCGGCCGCGCGTACGGCGCGCACCGCGATCTCGGTGGCGTCGTCGAGCGGGTAGCCGTAGATGCCGGTCGAGATGGCGGGGAACGCGACGCTGCGGGCCTCGATCTCGTCGGCCACCTCGAGCGACCGGCGGTAGGCCGCCGCCAGCAGGTCGGGCTCGCCGGCGTCACCGCCGTTCCACATGGGCCCGACCGCGTGGATCACGTGCCCGGTGGGGAGCCCGAAGGCGGGAGTGGCCTTGGCGTCGCCGGTCTCGCAGCTGCCGATGGCGCGGCAGGCGTCGTCGAGGGCGGGCCCGGCGCCCTGGAAGATCGCGCCGCACACGCCGCCGCCGCGGGCGAGGGACGAGTTGGCGGCGTTGACGATCGCGTCGACGGTCTCGGCGGTGATGTCGCCCTGGACCGCTTCGAGGCGCGGGGTCACCCGGGCAGGCTACGCGGGCCCGGTTATCCACAGATGGGGGCCGGCGCGGAAGATTCCCCTTGCGCACCTCCCCAGCAGCGGCAATAGTAACACTGTTGTAATTCCATCGGCGTTATTAGTGAGGGGGTCGCCGATGCGCCAGGTCATTGGACCAAGCGCCAGCAAGATCACCAAGGTCAACGGGGCGGTCAAGCCCAACGGGGCCAACGGGGCCGCGGGCCAGGCCGCGGCGGCGGCCACCGCCGCCCTGCTGGCGGAACTGGCGACCCGGGCCAAGACCCAGGGGGACCGGGGCTGGCAGGAGCAGGCCAACTGCCTCGGGGTCGATCCCGACCTCTTCTTCCCCGAGCGGGGGGCGTCGACCCGGGAGGCCAAGTCGGTGTGCCGGAGCTGCGAGGTGCGCCTCGAGTGCCTCGAGTACGCCCTGAGCCACGGCGAGAAGTTCGGCATCTGGGGCGGCCTGTCGGAGCGGGAGCGGCGCCGGGTGCGCCGCGAGCGGGCGCTGGCCCGCCGCAAGACCGGGGTGGCCTGACGGCTCAGCCGGCGAGCCGGGCCTCGATCGTCTGGTCGGGGCCGATGCCGGACCAGGCGACGAACTCGGGGGTGCACCGCTCGAGCTCGGCCGCGGGGACGAGCCCCACCAGCTCCACCCGTTCGACGTCGGCGCCGCCCTCGTAGGCCAGGCGCCGCACCGCGGTGCAGGCCCGCTCCATGCCGCAGACCGGGAGGCGGGTCACGTTCATCGAGACCTGGGCGCGGCCGCGCGACGCCAGTTCGAAGCCGAGCGCCCGTACCCCGGGGAGGCCGCCGTCGCGCTCGCGCACCTGGGCGGCGATCTCGTGGGCGAGGATCACGTCGTCGCGGTCGAGGTCGCAGTTCACCGCGACCAGCGGCGGGCGGGCGCCGACCGCCACCGCGCCGAGGCGCGGGTGCGGGTGCGCGGGGCCGTGGTCGGGTCGGCGACGGGTGAACGCGTCGCGGCGGACGTCGGGGAGCGAGCGGCCATCCCGGTCGGCGTCGCCGTAGAGGAACGCAGGCACGCCCAGCTCCTCGGCGATCCACTCGGCGAACGCGCGCGCCGCGTCCACGGCGACAAATGTGTCGCCGTCGAGGGCGACGAACGGGACGACGTCCAGCGCGCCGAGGCGCGGGTGCACTCCCTCATGGCTGGAGACGTCGAGGCGCTCGGCCACCGCTCGTGCGAGCGAGCGGGCGGCAGCTTCGGCGTCCCGTTCGGCGGGGCCGGCGAGCGTGAACACCGACCGGTGGTGGTCGGGATCGGCGTGGACGTCGAGCAGCGACCGCTCACACGCGCCGCCGATGGCGTCGAGGACGTCGTGCCGCCGCCCCTCCGACACGTTCACGACGCACTCGAGCATGGCGTCAGGCTACGGGCGGTAGCTTCCGGGGGATGCGGATCGGGTTGGCGCTACCGCAGTACGACTACTCCGTCCCGGGCGAATCGCCGTTGCGGTGGGAGACGCTGCTCGACCACGCCCGCCGCGCCGAGGAACTCGGGTTCGACTCGCTGTGGCTCTCGGACCATCTCTTCCTCGACATCGGCAAGTACGGCGGCCCCTCCGACCCGCAGGGGGCGTTCGAGCCGCTCGTGACGCTGGCGGCGCTCGCCCGCCACGTCACCCGTCCCCGCCTCGGGACGCTGGTCGTGTGCGAGGCGCTGCGCCCGGCGGCGGTGCTGGCCAAGGCGCTCGCCACCCTCGACCGCATCGCCGGCGGCCGTCTCGACGTCGGTCTCGGCGCGGGCTGGTACGAGCCCGAGTACGAGGCCATCGCCATGAAGATGCCGAGCCCGGGCGAGCGCCTCGACCGGCTGGAGGAGGCGGTCGAGATCGTGAAGGGCCTGCTCGGCGGGGGCCCGCTCACCCTCGACGGGCGCCACCACCGCGCCATCGCCGCCCGCAACCTGCCCCCCGCCCTCCAGGAGCCCCGTCCCCGGGTGTTCGTCGGGGGGAAGGGCGACCGCCTGCTGCGTCTGGTCGCGGGCCACGCCGACGGCTGGAACACGTGCTGGACGTGGACGCCCGCCGCCTACCGCGACCGCCTCGACGTGCTCGAGCGGGCGTGCGAGAAGGTCGGGCGCGATCCCGCCGGCGTCTGGCGCTCGCTGGGCCTCTACGCGCTGTGCGGCGAGGACCGCGCCGACCTCGAGCGCCGCTTCGAGCGCATGCGTGACCTCATGCCCGCGGGCGTCGTCACCGAGCCGCTCGACGAGTGGCGCGGGGGGCGCCTCGTGGGGACGGTCGACGAGGTGCGGGAGCAGGCCGAGGTGTGGGCCGACGACCTCGGCATCGAGACGCTGATCGTCGGGGCGGGGCCGCTGCCGTTCTCGGTCACCGCCCCCGACGACGTGGAGCTGCTGGCCCACGCGCTCATGACGTCGTGACGGCCTCCCGCCCATGCCGACGGGGTACCCTCGGGGCCAGGCCCGCCAGGCCAACCCCTGCGAGGCCAGAGACCCCCAGGAAGGACCAGCGTGCTCACGATGGGAAACATCGGAACTCCGGAAATCCTCATCATCCTCGGCGTGCTCGTCCTCATCTTCGGCAGCACCCAGCTCCCCAAGCTCGCCCGCTCCATCGGTCAGTCCCAGCAGGAGTTCAAGAAGGGCCTGAAGGAAGGGGCGCAGGACGAGGACGAGGAAGAGGACAAGCCCAGCAAGAGCAAGTAGGGCTGTCGTCCCGGGCGCCGGGCCCGGGAACCCTCTGACCTCCCCGGTCGTTCTCGTGATGGCCGATGGCGTTCCCACGTGGGAGGAGGTCGCCCGCGATCACGGGCGCTTCCTCTACACCGTGGCCTACCGACTGGCCGGCAACGACAATGACGCGCAGGACCTCGTGCAGGAGGCGCTCATCCGGGTCCGCAAGGGCCTCGAGACCTACGAGCCCGGGTCCCTGGAAGGGTGGTTGGCCCGCATCGTGACGAACGTGTTCCTCGACGAGATGCGCCGTCGCCGTCGCCGTCCGACGGAGGCGTTCCCGGCCGATCCCGACTGGGTGCTCCCGCCCGCGGCCGCCGCCGACGAGATGACCGAGGCGCTCTCGGACGAGATCCAGGCCGCGCTGGCGGCGCTACCCGACGAGTTCCGCGTCGCGGTGGTGCTCTGCGACGTCGCCGACCTCTCGTACGAGCAGATCGCGGACGCGCTGGGCGTACCCGTCGGCACCGTCCGGTCGCGGCTCCATCGCGGCCGGCGCCTGTTGCGCGACGCGCTGACCGGGAACCCACGATGAGCTCATTGCCCGAGCCCGACGATCGGCTGTCGGCGTACCTCGACGAAGAGCTCGACGCGACCGAGCGCGCCGCGGTCGACGACCTGCTCGCCCGCTCCGAGGCGTGGCGCGCCGGGCTGGCCGAGGTCGCCTGGGCCCGGGACGCCGTGCGCAGCCTTCCCGCGCCCGACGTGCCCGCCGGCTTCTGGGCCACGGTCGGCGACGAGCGCTCCCGCGC
>JACDBD010000221.1 GCA_013695115.1 Actinomycetota bacterium
CTCTCCGGCCGCGGCACAGTCGAGGACGCTCTGGTCGGCACCGATCCGGATGTCGTCCACCGCTTGGGTGCCCTGGCGCGCATGTTCAGTCGTAAACCGACAACCGCGGCCTCGGACGTGAGTTGACGCGTCAAGCTTCGCTGCTCGTTCCTGCCGATGACGCGGCGCCGTAGCGCCGTTCGACATGTCGCCACGGTCGTGAATGGCGAGACGCTGCTCGAGCAGGGCGAATGGACCGGCGCCCGTCCCGGGCACGTCCTGCGGGGGTAGCCAGCCACCGCGCTCACCCCTAGGATGCCGCCCGACAGGCTTGCGGGCGACGGGAGGCTCACGATGGCGAACGAGAACGTGCGACGATTGGCTCCACTGACGGGCGTGCTCTTCGTGGTCCTCGTCTTCGTGTCGTTCATCATCGGGGGAGAACCACCGGGCGCCGACGACCCTCCGCGCGAGATCGTCGAGTGGTGGGCCGATCATGAGGGGCAGACGATCTTCGGGGCTCTCCTCGCCAGCCTCGGCGCGGTCGCCCTGGTCTTCTTCGCCGCCACGGTGCGGCGCGCCCTGCGGCGGACCGAGCAGGCGATGGGCGTGCTGTCCATGGCCGCCCTCGGCGGGGGCGTGGTCGCCGCGACCGGGTTCGCGACCGACTCCGCGCTCCGGTTCACGCTGGCCGAGTCGGCCGAAGACATCGATCCCGCGGCCGTGCAGGCGCTGCACGCGTTCTGGGAGGGCTTCTTCTTCCCGATGGTCGTCGGCATCGGGGTGCTGGTCCTGGCGACCAGCCTGGCCGCCATCAGGACCCGGGTGATTCCCGTCTGGCTGGCCTGGATCGGCATCCTGATCTTCGTCGTGTCCTTCACGCCCGCCGGGTTCATCGCGTTCCTGGCGTCGGCGCTGTGGATCCTCGTCGTCAGCGTGCTGCTGTGGCGCCAGGAACCGGCGGCTGCCGTCTAGCCCCGGCTCCGCAGCCGAATGGACGAGGCGCGACGCGACGCCTTCGCCGAGCGGATGCTCGGCCAAGCCATCGGGGCGCTCGAGGTGTTGGGCGTGTACCTCGGCGTGCGCCTCGGTCTGTACCGCGCGCTCGCCGACGGGGATGCGCACAATCCCGGCGACCTGTCCGGGGCGGCCGGCGTTCATCCCCGTTACGCCCGGGAGTGGCTCGAGGAACAGGCGGTCGCCGGGATACTCACCGCCGACGACAGCGATGACCCGGACACCCGTCGGTTCACGCTCCCCCCGGAACACGCCGACGTGCTGGTGAACGAGCTCGGGCCCGCCTACCTCGCGCCGGCATCGCTGCTCGTCACCGGCATCGCCGGAGTGCTTCCCCGGCTGGTCGACGCCTACCGCACCGGCACCGGAATCTCGTTCGGCGAGTACGGCGCCGACGTCCGCGACGGCCAGGCGGCGTTCAACCGCCCAATGTTCGTCGGGGACCTGGGCGGCGAGTGGATCCCGGCGATGCCTGACGTCCACGAGCGTCTGCGCGCCGACCCGCCGGCGCGGGTCGCCGATGTCGGCTGCGGCGCCGGCTGGTCGACCATCGGCCTGAAGCAGGCCTATCCCAAGATCGAGGCCCACGGGATCGACCTCGACGGCGCGTCGATCGCCGACGCCCGTCGCAACGCGAAGGAAGCCGGCCTCGACGGCGCCGTGTCGTTCGAGGTGTGCGACGCCGCCGATCCCGCGTTGGCGGGCCGCTACGACCTGGTGTGCATCCTCGAGGCGCTGCACGACATGTCGCGACCGGTCGAAGCACTGGCCGTAGCCCGGGCGCTCCTGGCCGACGGCGGGTCAGTGCTCGTGGTCGACGAGCGCGTCGCCGACGCGTTCACCGCCCCCGGTGACGAGGTCGAGCGCATGATGTACGGCTGGAGCATCCTCCACTGCTTGCCCGTCGGCCTGGCCGAGCAGCCCTCGGCCGCGACCGGAACCGTGATGCGGGCCGACACGGTGCGCCGCTACGCCGCCGACGCCGGCCTGTCGCAGGTGGAGGTGCTCCCGGTCGAGAACGACTTCTTCCGCCTGTACCGCCTGCGCCCGTGACACGGCCGGTGGGACCGGCAGCCCGAGAGCAGTAATCTGACGGGCGTCAGGAGAAAGGGGCCCGGTCATGAAGACCGAGGACATGATCCTCGTCAGTGTCGACGACCACGTCGTCGAGCCGCCCGACCTGTTCGAGCGTCACCTGCCGGCGAAGTACAAGGACGTCGCGCCCCACGTCGTCCACAAGGACGACGGCACCGACGTGTGGCAGTTCCTCGAGATCGAGGTTCCCAACATCGGCCTCAACGCGGTCGCGGGACGCCCGCCCGAGGAGTACGGCATCGACCCCACGTCGTTCGACGAGATCCGGCCCGGGTGCTTCGACATCGAGAAGCGCGTCCTCGACATGAACGCCAACGGGCTCCTGGGCTCGTTGTGCTTCCCCTCACTCCCCGGCTTCGCCGGCCGGCTCTTCGCCGCGCTCGAGGACAAGGAGGCCGCCCTCGCCCTCGCCCGGGCGTACAACGACTGGCACATCGACGAGTGGTGCGGCACCCAGCCGGGCCGCTTCATCCCGCTGTCGGTGCCGACGATCTGGGACCCGGACGCGATGGCGGCCGAGGTCCACCGAGTCGCCAAGAAGGACTGCCGCGCGGTCACGTTCCCCGAGAACCCCGTCCCCCTCGGTCTTCCGAGCCTGCACTCCGACCACTGGGACCCGTTCTGGGCCGCCTGCGCCGATGAGGGGACGATCGTCTGCATGCACATCGGGTCGTCGTCGAAGCTGGTGGTGACCGCCCCCGACGCGCCCATCGACGTGATGATCGTGCTCCAGCCGATGAACATCGTGCAGGCAGCCGCCGACCTCGTGCACTCCCCGGTGTTCAAGAAGTTCCCCGACGTCACCGTCGCCCTCTCCGAGGGCGGGATCGGCTGGGTGCCCTACTTCCTCGAGCGGCTCGACCACTCCTACCGCACGCACAAGGCGTGGACCGGCGCCGACTTCGGCGACAAGATGGCCAGCGAGGTCTTCATGGAGCACATCGTGCTCTGCTTCATCTCCGACCCCATCGGCGCCAAGCTGGCCCGCGACATCGGCGTTGACCGCATCACGGTCGAGATCGACTACCCGCACTCCGACACGACGTGGCCCCACGCGCCCGAGAAGCTCATGGGTGAGTTCGCGGCCACCGACCTCACCGACGCCGAGATCAACGCCATGACGCACGAGAACGCGATGCGCTTCTTCCGCTACGACCCGTTCGCCCACCGCCCGCGGGAGAAATGCACGGTGGGCGCGCTGCGGGCGGAGGCGGTGGGTGTCGACGTCGAGCCGGTGGCGCAGGGGCGGCGCTTCGAGGCCCGGCCCGGCATCACCATCTCGGAGCTCTCCCCCACTGCCTGACTCGGACCCGGCGCCGCCCGAACCCGCGTCGCTGCCGTCGCGACCGCCGCGACCCCTGGTGGTGCATTGGCTGGTGGACAGCGCGGTGGTCTTCCTCCTCGTCCTGATCGTGGCCTTGTTCCTGGGCGCGTCGCTCTGGGGCGTCGTGATCGCGGCGCTCCTGATCGGCCTGCCCCTCGCGCCCTGGACCCGGCGGGCCGAGGAACGGGCCCTCGCCCGGAGGGAACCACCGCGGGCGTAGAGCCCTAAGTACGCTCGGCGGCCATGGCGGTCGTGCATCCGCGCGGGCTCGTGAAGCCCCGCCTGCGCGGCGTCACCCACCTGTACGCGTTCTTCGTCTCGCTGGTCAGCGGCAGCCTGCTCGTGCTCATCGCGCCGTCAGGGCGGGCGACATTCGCCGCCGCCGTCTACGCCACCGGCATGTCGGGCATGCTCGGCGCCAGCGCACTGCTCCACCGCGGCGACTGGAGCGAGACGACGTATCGCCAGCTCACCCGCCTCGATCATTCGATGATCTTCATCATGAT